>JBDLIO010000384.1:0-3760 GCA_039714865.1 Acidobacteriota bacterium
CGATATCTGTGGGGTCGAGCGTCCACCGAGCCAGTGGCGCGGATCCCGGGTCCCTCAACTCGACCGTTATATGGATCGGATGTTTGGGGAATGGTAGGAGCACGGACTCGTGGTAGGTCCTCGCTTGACCCTTGTGCGCCGGCGTTGTCGTGCGGTACTCGCCGAAATAGCTGTCGAAGCCCTTGCTGAAGAGCTCTTCGCCGGTTTCGGGGTCGAAGACACGGACGACCGACCGGCCGTAGGGAAAGGGATCCAGGAGCGGGGCCTTGGGTCCGGCCCAGACGCCCTGGCGCAGGGCCCGGTCGAAGGTGACCAACTCGGTTTTGGAGTCACCGGAGCGGTAATAGTCGATACGGAGTGTCGCATCCTCGAAGTGGGTGTCAAAGGCCGGCCCTGCAAGAGCAGAGGATGCCGCAAACGTCAGAATGAAAAAGAAGCTTCGCATGGACTCACGCTACTCGGGCCGTCGGCTCGGTGCAAGCAATTGAGAGGGGGGGGTGGGGGTTTCTGTGGCTGTTGGCAGATGGACTGGGTGTCTTTTGATGATATATTAGGGTATTGGATATTCAAATTTGTTGCAGGAAATCCGAAAGGAGTAAGGGCATGAAGAAGGGTCGGTTGGCGACGTGGTGTTGGGTGACGTTAATTTCTGCCTTGGCGTGCGCGATGGGGGCCGCCGAATCTCCGGACCAGGAGGTCACTCTCAGTGGCATCTTCACGGCAAACGGGGAGAAAATCGAGCTTCCCTTCGTGTATGCATATGCATTGGAAGAAGGATTTTACAGTCCCGATGATCCATCGTGGAAGTTGATTTTTGTCGACAAGGCGATCGAAGAGTCGGAACTTGACGAGCATATCTGGGATGCGGCCTGTGTGGAGCTGCTGGTGACGAAGAGCGCCAAGTTCGACGACGAGCCGAAGATCCAGGTCTACTCACAGAGCCTCCGCCTGTCGGCCGATGGCGGCGGCAATCTTTCCGGGGGCACCTATCCGGAGATCGAGCTCGTCAAGGCGGGGCCGGATCGATTCACGGGCCGCGTTTACCACACCGAGATGCAGGAGTTCTTCGACGACACCTTTCAGTATGATTTCACCTTTGATGTGCCATTGTCCGACCCCTTCGAACCCGATGCGCCGGTTGGAGATCCCTTGCCGGCCGACGGTGGGGAACCCGGCAAGGCCTTGCTGGGGTGGGTGAACGCTTTGCATGCGGGTGACATCGAAGCCCTCAAGACGATGGTCCCGGCAGAAATGGCCGGCGAACTCGATCAGGAAGGGGCCGCCGATGATCTGGAGTTCATGGCATCGATGACGCCGACCGACATGAAGATTCTGGGAGGTTCATCCGACGGCGAGACGGCGGTCCTCCAGGTCGAGGGCATGATGGATGGCGAGACGATGACCGGAGAGGTCACTCTCAAAGAGATGGAAGGGAAATGGATGGCCGTCAACTTTGCGTGGTGATGCTGACCCGGCGCTGTTCCCCTCCGAAGTTTTCGGACGGGGATGAGCCGGTTTTTGCCCCGGTTCCGGGTTAGAATCCGTCGATGGCACGAAAACGGTCTTCACGGGCGGCCGCCAAGGCTCGGGCACGGTCTCATCGGTCGGCCCGGTGGATGATTCTTGTGGTGGTTTGCCTGGTTGCGGTGGCGCCATCACTCCACCGCAGTTGGTGGCGATGGGGCGAAAGATCGGAAGTTGGAGCGGCCGTCGATGCCCTGCGATCTCACGGCTGTCTGACCTGCCACCCGAGATCCGGAGACGGGTTCCGCTGGCGGGGCGATGGAGATTCACCTCGGAACACTACAGTCATCAGGGACTCGTTGGAACGGGGTCGGCCCGGGGTTCCCGGCATGCCCGGCTCGATGCCGGCTTATGCAACCAGGGTCGGCAAGGGCACGTTGGAGCGTCTGGTCTTCGGGGCGGAGGTCTGCGCCGGTCTGACCGGCGCGGTTGACGAACCCGAGGTCAGGATCGGGTTGACGATTGCCGCCGAGATGGGGTGTTTCGACTGTCACGGGCCCATGGGGGCAGGCGGCGTGGCCAACCCCGGGACGGTCGGTGGGTGGGTGCCGGGGTTCTATGGGGCCTCCTTCGCCCTACAGTCCGAGAGCCTGGATGGGATCGAGGGCATTGTCCGTGACGGTCGCACCGCGCGAAAGGCCTGGTGGACGCCGTGGAAGAGGCCCGCCCTGGACATGCCGGCCTATGGTGACCGGTTGGATTCTATTGAGATCGAACTCCTGGCCCATGCCATTCGATCGTTGAGTGAGCAAGACAGTTGAGTCCTGGATGGAAGGGGGGCGAGTCAAGCCTCCCGAGCTCGGGCTCGGGACAACGCACCCCCGAGCCTGCAACTCCTCGGCCTCTTCTTCGTAAACAACACCAGGATGACAGGTTGGAAAACCACCGTCTGCGTTCTGGCGTTGGTTGTGGCCTTCGCCGGATCAGCGTGGGCCTCCGGCGAAGATCGGGATTTTCAGCGGTGGGAATCTGCGGTGGCTGCCCGAGGCATCGAACCCGGCGACGTGATCTATCCATTTTCCGCAAGCCCCGAGATGCAGAGTTGGGCTCGAGAGCAGATGGAGGGCGCCGGTGCGGCCGGACCCTTGAAGAAGCTCAGGATCCTGCAAGGCGCCCTGTTCGACCGGGAAAAGTTCGAGTTCGAATACGACGGAAATTTGACCCTCACTGCCGAGGAGGCCTTCGCCCAACGCCGGGGGAACTGCATGGCCTTTACCGCCTTGTTCATCGCTCTTGGGAGATCCCTTGGCATTCCGACGGTTCTGGTCTCGGTGCAGAAGGTCCCCGATGTCGAACGGGTCGATGGCCTGGTCGTCGTCAACAGGCATGTTGTTGCCGGGTACCGGGGACCTCACGAGTTGAATCTCTTCGACTTCTACGTGACGTCGTCGGCGCCCCCGATCCATCAACGGATTATTTCAGACGTTCGCGCCAGTGCGATGCACCACACCAACAACGGCGGTTCGGCCCTGCGGGAAAACGATCTGATCGAGGCCCGGCGCCACTTCGAGCTATCGATCCGGCTGGCGCCGGAGTGGGCGCCCGGATGGGTCAATCTCGGGGTCGTCGAATACCGTGAGGGCCGGACGGCCGAGGCATTGAAGGCCTATGGCAAGGCTCTGGAGGCCGAACCGTCAAACTCCTCCGCCCTGACCAACATTGCCGGGATTCACCGGGATCAAGGTCATCCCGAAGCCGCGAAGTCTGCCTTGGCTGCGGCGGCTCGCCAGACCCGGAATCCGTTCACCCTGATCGCCATGGCGGACATTGAGATCCACAACGGCAACCTGGGAAAAGCGAGGTCCTACCTCAGGCGGGCTCGGTGGTGGTTCTCATCTGAACCGGAGGTCTATGCCGCAATGGCCCGCCTGGCCAGAATCGAGGGTGACCAAAAAGCCGCCACACGCCATCTGGCGCGTGCCGTGGAGTTGAGGGAGGCGAAGGAAAGCGATGAATGATGAATCCTAACCTGAACGATTCTCATCGGCGACCTGCGCCAAGTCCTTGGACCCTGGCTACTTTCAAAAAGCCTCGACAGACAAACAGGTATGCCTACGTTTTTTTCAAGCACCAGAGCCTCAAGGACTTGACGCATCTCATCCGCCAGAATCGCTCAGGTTAGGTGAATGATTCGCGTCCCGGCGTTCTTCCCTCTCCCAGCTTCCCAGCCTCTAACTGCGATAAACTGGTAGATCCAATGAATGCGTTCCGTTTTTTGCTGGGGGTAGTGCTGATG
>JBDLIO010000385.1:0-3759 GCA_039714865.1 Acidobacteriota bacterium
CGGAGGTGGCACCCAGGTGATCGACCTCGCCGGCGTTGAGTTCGAGAACCGCGGGTTGCCGGATCCCGGAACGGAGCCTGCCGGTCTGTCGGCTGCAACGGTCCAGCATACGATCTACAAGGGTTTCGTCGCCCCTGTGGCACTGTATGGAATCCTCGGGGCCGTCATGTGGCGGAATCGGCGCTCAGGGAAGGAGGAGGAGTGATGGCACATCATGAAGCCTCTCCCGTTGGCGGCCCGATTCTGACTCGTCCCTTCAAATACCTGCTGGTATTCCTCTCAATCTGGGGCATTGTGTTGCTCTGGCGCTTTGCCGCCGGTATCGGCGCCGTGTCAGGCTTGAGTGACGGCTATCCGTGGGGTATCTGGATTGCATTTGACGTGGTCACCGGGACGGCCCTGGCCTGCGGTGGATACGCCGTTGCGATCCTCTGTTACATCTTCAACAAGGGTAAATACCACCCGCTGGTCCGTCCGGCGATTCTGACGTCGGCTTTGGGCTATTCGATGGCCGGTCTTTCGATCGTCATCGACGTGGGGCGGCCCTGGTTGATCCATAACATCCCTCTTCGAGTCTTCGACTGGAACCTCAACTCGGCGCTCCTTGAGGTGGCCCTGTGCGTCATGGCCTACACCGGCGTCCTGTGGCTCGAACTGGCGCCTGCGTTTCTGGAGAAGATGAAGGACGCTTCAAGTCCGGGTCTGAGGAGCTTCGCCGAGACGGGCCTGCGTTTCTTCGACAAGGCCCTGATCTGGATCGTAGCCCTCGGCCTGTTGTTGCCGACGATGCACCAGAGTTCGCTGGGAACCGTGATGCTGCTGTCCGGGGATAAGATGCACGGGCTCTGGTCAACTACGATGATCCCGCTGCTCTATCTGCTGTCCTGTATCGGCATGGGATACGCGATCGTCGTCTGGGAATCGACCATGTCGTCACGGGCTTTTTCGCGGCCTCGCGAGGATTCGATGCTCAAGAGCCTGTCGGGGGCGATGGTTGTTGTCCTTGGCCTGTTTCTCATCATTCGAATCGTCGATCTTGTCGTTCAAGGTCAAGGGACCGCGATGTTCACCTCCGGTGGATTGAGCCTCTTGTTCTGGATTGAGAACGTGCTCTTCCTGTACGGGATGTTCCTGCTCATGGGGAGTCGGCGACAGCACTTTCCAAACATCATGAAGGCGGCGCTGGTGATTATTTTTACCGGGGCCCTCTATCGGTTCGACAGTTACATCGTTGCCTACAATCCGGGGCCGGGATGGTCCTATTTCCCGTCGTTCCCTGAACTGCTGATTACATTCGGAGTGGTTGGTCTGGAGATCGCGCTCTATATCGTCATCGTCAAGACATTCCCGATTCTGGGCGGCCACCGGCCCTCGGAATCGCAGAGTTGAGGAGGGGCCCATGGCACAAATGATCACCATTGACCCGATCACCCGCATCGAGGGGCATCTGCGCATCGACGTCGAGGTGGATCGAGGCAAAGTCCAAAAGAGCTGGTCGTCGGGCCAGATGTGGCGAGGTATCGAGAAGATCCTCGAAGGCCGGGATCCCCGGGATGCGTGGATCTTTACGCAGAGAATCTGCGGCGTGTGCACGACCGTGCACGCGATCGCGTCGGTCCGGGCGGTCGAAAATGCCTTGGACATCGAGATTCCGCTCAACGCCCAGTTGATCCGGAACCTGCTGGTCGCAGCCCATTGCCTGCACGACCACATCGTTCACTTCTATCACCTGTCGGCCCTGGATTGGGTCGATGTGGTTTCGGCCCTCGACGGCAACCCAAAGAATGCCTCGAAGTTGGCGGAGAGTCTGTCCCCGTGGCCCGGCAACTCCGTCAAGGAACTGCAGGCCGTCAAGGACAAGCTCGCGGGTTTTGTTTCCAGGGGTCAATTGGGCATCTTCACCAACGGCTACTGGGGACATCCGGCGATGAAGCTTCACCCGGACGTCAATCTGCTGGCGGTCAGCCACTACCTGCAGGCCCTGGAGTATCAGAAGAAGGCAAACCAGGTTGTTGCCATCCTGGGCGCCAAGACCCCGAATATCCAGAATCTCGCGGTCGGCGGCGTGGCCAACGCGATCAACCTGGACAACGAGGCGACGCTCAACATGGCCAAGCTCTACGCGGTCAAGGGACTGCTGGAGGACGTGCAGCGCTTCGTCGAGCAGGTGTATTTGCCTGACGTGGCGGCCATCGGCGCCATGTACGCACCCTGGCTTTCCTACGGCGCCGGCGTCACCAACTACCTCTCGGTGCCCGATCTTCCGACCGACACCAAAGGTACGGTGTTCGATTTGCCGGGAGGTACGATCTTCAACGGTGACCTGGGGACGACCCGGCAGTTCGAGTCCTTCGACGATCCCTATTTCCGTGACAATGTGACGGAGAATATCTCGAGGGCCTGGTATGAGGACACCGAGGCGACCCGGCACCCGTTCCAGGGTCAGACCAACCCCGCCTATTCGGAACTCGACCACGACGGCAAATACTCGTGGGTCAAGGCGCCCCGCTTCGACGACCAGGTCATGCAGGTGGGACCTCTGGCACAAGTTCTGGTGGGATTTGCCGGCGGCCACGAGCCCACTCAACGGTGGGCGACCTGGATGCTCAAGACGGCCGGTTCGGTGGCCGGGGCAAAACTGGGTCCGGGCGTGCTGCATTCGACCCTGGGCCGGCATGCAGCCAGGGCGATCAGGGCTGCGGTCATCGCCGAGACGGCGGTCGGCCACTGGCAGCGCCTGGTTGAGAACATCGGTGATGGCGACACCACCAGCTTCACCCCGTGGGAATACCCCAAGGGCGAGGTTGAGGGCTTCGGCTTCCACGAGGCGCCCCGAGGGACCCTGTCCCACTGGGTGGTCATTGAGGACGGCAAGATCAAGCGAGTTGCGGCCGACATCAAGCCCCCCGAAGGCGCCACTGTCATCGACGTGCCGGATGGTGTCAACGAAATCACGTTCATGCACCCTGACGGCACACGCTACGCGGTGATGCTCACCGAGGAAGGCCTGGCCGTACTGGTTAGTGGCAGACATGGCGGCGGCGTGTTCGTGGAGAAGACCTCCGGCAATGTCGCGAAGATAGTGAATGTGCATGAGGACTACAAGTATCGGCTGCTGAACAAGCCGATCGAGGAAGTTAAGCAACTTGAAGCGATCAGGGACCTCACCGATGGGGACTGAACCGCCACTGTCGGTTGACGAGCTGATTGCGGAGATATTCGCAGCCCAATTCGCCAAAGACCCAGACACCGACCCCGGTGACCTGACCATCGAAGTACAGGACGACATGCCAATGGTTGTTGTGCGGCAAGACAAGCCGCTCGACGATGTTGGGGAATGGTTTGCTGGACGCCGGCAAGGCGTCACAGGTGGGTCAGTACGAGAAGCACTAGAGAACTACTTGAAGGAGGTGCAGGATGGCACTAGGTGACGGTGACCTAGCACCAGACAGAATACCTGACTGGTTGAAGGACAGCGTACGAAGGTCGAAAGGTCGGAATCTTGACGACTTCTCGATCCTTAATGAGTTCTACAAGGAAGAGAACGTAGTACGGGCGGACAAGTTCGACACAGGACAGTACCGCTCAATGCGTGACAAGGCTGATGAGTTGGACGAGCTGGCCAAGCACGAAGAACTCAATAAGGCGCTCGTCACCGACCGCAATTTGCGCTGGGTTGGGCGAATTGAAGACCTGCTCGACGATGATGACGACTACCTGATTATCGTTGGCGCTTTGCATCTTATCGGCCCGGACGGC
>JBDLIO010000386.1:0-3744 GCA_039714865.1 Acidobacteriota bacterium
TGGTCCTGCCGGTTCTCTATCTGCGCTTCGGGGGTGGTGTCGCCGGAGGTGAGAGCGTCTGTGAATAGAGGACTCTGCCGGGGAGGATCCGTGCGGCAACGGTGGCGCAGGATCTGACTCGGTGATTGCCAATGCCCAGGCATCGGGGAACTGCAACGCCAACTTTGGAACGCCGTCAGATGGCAGCAATCCGACGATGAACATGTATACCTGCGACATCGCGACACCCTCCAGGGACGGAGACTTCGACAACGGAGTCGTTGCCCACGAGTACGGACACGGCATTTCAAATCGTCTGACCGGCGGGGCGAGTGTCAGTTGTCTCAACAACTCGGAACAGATGGGTGAAGGCTGGAGTGACTGGTTCGGTTTGATAATGACGATCGAGCCCGGAGACCTGGGAACCGATCCCCGCGGGATCGGGACCTGGTTGCTGGGCCAGGGGCCCGACGGTCTTGGTGTTCGCACCCAGCGCTACAGCACCGACACGGCCGTCTACACCCATACCTACAGTGATATCGGTGGGATGGCCATTCCCCACGGCGTCGGCGAGGTCTGGGCGTCGATGCTCTGGGAGATGACGTGGGCATTGATCGAGGAGCACGGGTTCAATCCCCTGATCGACGATGTCTGGTCTGCGGGCGGCAACAATTTGGCGAGCCAGTTGGTGATGGACGGCATGAAGCTCCAGCCCTGTTCTCCCGGGTTCGTCGACGGCCGTGACGCGATCTTGTTGGCGGACCAGAACCTGACCGGAGG
Organism: Acidobacteriota bacterium; assembly: GCA_039714865.1. Lineage (GTDB taxonomy): Bacteria > Acidobacteriota > Thermoanaerobaculia > Thermoanaerobaculales > Sulfomarinibacteraceae > DAOWGJ01. The sequence goes on from JBDLIO010000386.1 coordinate 760, forward strand.
CGCCAATCAGTGCCTGATCTGGGCTGCATTTGCCAAGAGGGGCCTGGGCTTCGGCGCTGATCAGGGCAGCAGCAGCAGCACCACGGACGGCACCGAAGCGTTCGATACTCCAGCATTCTGCGATTTCCTCAATCCGACGCCGACGGTCGTCGATGTCTGCGTCGGCAATGACGCGGTGTTCGACATCGATGTCAACGATGCCTTCACGCCGCCGGTCACTTTGAGTGCAACCGGAAATCCCTCCGGGTCGACGACCTCCTTCAGCCCGAATCCGGTCAACGGTCCCTTGCCGGTGACGGCAACGCTGACCGTTGGTTCAATTGACGCGGGAGCGGTCGGAAGTCACGCAATTACGATCGCCGGCAACGACGGCGTCAACATCGAAGATACGGACGTCGAACTCAATGTCTTTCCGAATTCACTGGGCGCTTCCACTTTGATCGCTCCGGCCGACGGCGCGACCAATGTCGGGCCGATGCCGGAAATGTCATGGTCTGCCGTTGCCGGCACGGCAACGTACCTATTGGAAATTGACAACGACCCGGGCTTCGGGAGCGTGGATTATTCGGTCGCAGTTTCCTCAACGGTTCACGAGGTGACAAGCTTCCTTGATGCACTGACGACCTACTACTGGAGGGTCACGCCTTCAAACCTCTGTGCGACCGGAACGACATCCTCGGTCTTTTCCTTCACTACCCCCAATGTCTCGTGTGGTTCTTTTTCAAGCGCCGACGTGCCGTTGCCTATCCCCGAGGGCGGGGGTACCGACGGAACGACGGTATCAACACTGGACATCGGTGATTCGGGGGAGATCATCAGCCTGACCGTCACCCTTGAAGGGACCCACACCTATATGGGGGACCTGGACTTCAATCTGGCGAGCCCGGTGGGCACTTCGGTGATGTTCATCGAGCAGTCGTGCGGTGGGGACAATGATTTCGACTTGACGCTGGATGATGCCGCGGCGGGGTCCTTCCCTTGCCCGCCGATCGGTGGCGGAACCTATCTGCCTTCCAACCCGTTGGCCCCGTTCAACGGCGAGGAGGTCAACGGCCAGTGGACCTTGACCATCAACGATAATTTCAGTGGTGACACAGGCACTCTCAATGCCTGGAGCATGAACATCTGCATTACGGCGCCGGGGGAACCCCCATTTTTCGCCGACGGATTCGAGACCGGCGACGTCAGCGGGTGGTCCTCCAGCATGCCCTGAGTTTTTCGATCATTAAACAACGGCCCACCCCGGAGACGGGGTGGGCCGTTTTTCCATTCGAGTGACTCCCGCACGCGCCGATCTTGGGGTTCGTTATCGACTATTCGGCCGGCAGTCCGTCGGCCAGCAGGATCGAATAGGTGTCATGCGGGAAGGGGTGAATCTCCGGCATGGCGGCGAAGAGCCAACCCTCGTAGTCCGGCGCGCCCTCTTCGATCACACGGAGACGCAGGGCGGGATTGACCGCTTCGGCCGAGCGTGTGGTGATGCCGTCTTCGCCCATGACGAAGTCGGGAACGAAGATCAGTGCCGTGGCGGTCAGGCCGGTGTCGCCCAGGGCTACGGCCTCACCGAAAGGCAGATCGAAGCGTTGGGGCTCGCCCTCGGGACCGGCCACCTGGACGATGGCGCCCCGCCAGGCGGCGGCAACCTCGTCTGCCAGGGTGATCTCGGTGTTGAGGCCCATGTCGTGTTGGTCGCCACTCATCATCCGGCCCATCATGTTGCTGGGGCCTTCTTCGGCCGGCGTATCACCAGTTGCCGGTGGCGCGAGGTCAGTTTTGGTTTCGTCGGCACCGCACCCGAAGAGCGAGATGCTGGTCAACAGGGTCAGAATCAGTAGAGATCGCATGGTGTTTCCTCCTGAGTTGATTGTACAGAACTCGGTGGTGCCGGGGTTCGGCACGCGCCGGTTTGAGGTTTGCTACCATGAACCGACCGTGAAGAATCCCAAAGGACTACTCCCATGAATGAACTGTTCGAGTTAATCTCTAAAGCCATCATGACCATCAGCGGGCAAGTGTGGGGCTGGCCGGAGCAACTGCCGTTGATCGTCGTCCTGCTGGTGGGAACCGGCTTGATCACGACCTTTCGTCTGGGCTGGATCCAGATACGGTATTTCCGCCACGGCCTCCGCGTCATTCGGGGCGAGTTTGACGATCCGAAGCATGACGGAGACCTGTCCCACTTCCAGGCCCTGACCACCGCGTTGTCAGCCACAGTCGGCATCGGCAATATTGCCGGCGTAGCTACCGCCCTCCACTATGGCGGCCCTGGGGCTCTCTTTTGGATGTGGGTGACCGCGGTCTTCGGGATGGCGTTGAAGTTTACCGAGTGCACTCTGGCGATGGAGTACCGGACGATCTTGCCGGGCGGCAGCGCGGCGGGTGGACCGATGTATTCGATCGAAAAGGGTCTGGGCAAACACTGGAAGCCCTTGGCGATCGCCTTCGCCGTATTCACCGTGATCTCCTCCTTTGGATCGGGCAACGCGGTGCAGAGTTTCACGGTCGCCGATCAGTTCCGGCAGGATTTGGGTGTGCCGACCTGGATCACCGGTCTGATTCTCTCGTCCCTGGTTGCGGCGGTCATCCTCGGAGGCATTCGGCGCATCGGATTGGTGACCTCGAAGCTGGTGCCCTTCATGGCCGTACTCTACGTAGGCGCCGCATTCGTGGTTCTGGCCCTGCAATTCGATCAGATCCCGTCGACGCTCGCCCTGATTTTCAGTTCGGCCTTCGAGCCTGCGGCGCCGGTAGGAGGCTTCGCAGGGTCGACGTTTATTTTCATGATGACCTGGGGTGTCAAACGTGGCCTCTTCTCCAATGAGAGCGGTCAGGGATCGGCGCCGATCGCCCACGCGGCGGCCAAAACCGACGAGCCGATTCGTGAAGGCGTCGTCGCGATGCTGGGGCCCTTCATCGACACTTTGTTGATCTGCACGATGACCGGGTTGGTCATTCTGACGACCGGGGTCTGGCAAGAGAAACAAC
>JBDLIO010000387.1:0-3734 GCA_039714865.1 Acidobacteriota bacterium
GCTTTGCAGGCCCCTGCCTTACCACTTGGCCACGTCGCCAGGTTGGTCAGTCTAGGCGAGGATCGAAAGAGCGTCAAGAAAAAAGCCCGACTCGGGAGAGTCGGGCGGATATTGCTGGAGCGGGAGACGGGAATTGAACCCGCGACGTCAACCTTGGCAAGGTTGCACTCTACCGCTGAGTTACTCCCGCTCAATCAGCCCCCGTCAGCGCCGAGGGAGCGATAATCTAACAGCCGGACGAGGGGATGTCAATACATCATTAACGCGCCTTTGACATGGAAATCCTGGTTGGTATGGGTATGAGGGCGTATTCTTGATAAAGAGGCTGTTCTTGAATTGAACCCCGGCGGATCGGAGGCACCAATATGGCAGAGAGACCACCGGCGAAAATCTTGGTGACCGGCACCAGCGTTCAGCATGACGATGAACTGGTCTCCGTCATCAGGGCTGCGGGTTTTGAGGTCTGTCTGGAGCCGTGGCATTCAGAGGTGCCTGCGTTGGTCGAGTCCCAGGCTTTTGGGGCCATCGTTGTTCATCTTCCCTTGCCGGGCGTCGGACTCGGTGTGCTGCTCAGTTCGATTCGAGCCAGGGCTGCACGGTGCCGACAAGCCGGCCTGGTGATTCTGACTCCGGAAAGTGACATTGGGGCCGTTGAAAAACTGGTTGGACGGGGCGTGAATCGGGTCTTGCCGAACTCGGCCACGGCTGTGGAGGTCCTGGAAGCGCTCGAGGTGGTCCAGGGCGTGGCGCAGCGAGTCAGTATTCGGCTTCCGGTTCAGCTGGAGGTGACGCTGCCGGCCGGGGACAGTCAGGCCTTTTGTCAGACAGAGAACCTGTCCGAGTCAGGGATGTTGCTTCGTGGATTCCAGCATTATCCTCTCGGAACTCGATTCTCCTTTCAGTTACAGGTCCCCGGAACTGACCGTTGCCTCAAGGGAATTGCCGAGGTCACACGAACGACTGACGCTGCCCGTGAGAATGTCGAGGGGTTTGGGGCCCGGTTTGTTGAGGTCGAACCTTCAGAATGGTTGGAGTTCGAAAGGATTCTCATAGAGAAAAACGATCCTGTCCACTGAGGGCCAGGAACGCGTACCGTATTGGCCCTTGAGATTCCCGATTTACCCGTTGGTGGTGTGAAGGTATGCCCTACAGGCTCCTATGGTGCGTCAAGAATGACCTCGCCACTGTATTGGCGGTTGCCGGGCAATGTCGACGGGGCCTCCGCGCTGATTCGCACAGAACCCTCAAGTTCAATATCTCGTGCGAATGTGACCTCGCCGGTAATTTCCAGCGACGTACATTTCAACAGTGCAGGAGGACCTGAGGGGAATCGGCGCTCGAAATCGGCGAGCATTGCATAATAATTGGGGTCCAACGATATCGACGGTGGGGCCGATCTTGAAGGGTCCTGGACGATCCGGAAATCCGAGGTGAGACGGTAGGCGTTCGAGCGGACGGCCAGGAGGTCGACTGTTCCCTTGACCGGCGAGAACCGATCACGGGGAACGCGGACTGCTGTCGCGCCGGGGAAGATCGAAATTGCCGAGCCCATCGCCGTTTCCAGTTGGAAAACCGCCCTTGTTTTCGGATCCTGCGGGTCGACTGTCTTGCCATTGAGAATTGTCGGTAGTGGAAAAACCCCGCCGAAACGGCGTTCAATTTCGGCCAGGGTCGGCAGGTGGATCCATAAATTGTTGGTGTTGAAAAACTTGTAGCGATTGATGTCCTGAAAAGTCTCGTTTTCTTCTGGAGGACATTGTGCGGATTCGCGAAGCGCAAGGCCCTCCCCGCGGATGAGGCAGAGGTGTCCGCCCTTCCGGTCCGCGGGCGTCCTGTCGGCGGCTTCCATCAGGAAACCATTTTGATTCTCGGCCATGTAACCGAGAATCTCGGGACTCAGCACCGCCCCGAGATTGTCGGCGTTGGAAACGAAGGTGTACTCGATTCCGCTTTCCAAGAGCCTGCCGAGGGTTCCCGATGCGATCAATGCCGTGTAGAGGTCGCCGTGTCCCGGGGGACACCATTCGAGATCAGGTCGTTGGGGGAAGTCGACGGGCCTCATGGTTTCCTGGTCGATCTTTGGGACCCGGTTCTGGAGGAAATCCAGCGGAAGACCCTCGAACACGAGTTCAGGATATTGCTGGAGGCAGGCAAGCGATGAGGGCCGCGTCCCGAGGCTGTTCATCAGGAGTAGGGGAATCTCGGCCCCGGTCGCCCGCCGCAGTTCGATGATCTGGCGGGCAATGAGATCGAGGAATGTCATGCCGTCCCGTACCTCAATCAGGCTCTTCGGCTGATCGAGACCCATGCTGGTGCCCAATCCGCCGTTGAGTTTGATAACGGCAGTTTTTTCGAGCAGGCGTTCTCCGGGCTCCCGGTACCTGGAGAAATCCTCCGAGTCCGGAAGGTCCCGAAGGGGAAGAATCCTGGCCGCATCGAGAAAGGCAGAGCCCCCACTGAGGAGGAACTCGAGGTGGTGGCGAAAGTTGTCAACAGCCCTGCGGTCAGCGCCGCTTGTCCTCATTTTGGAGAGTGAGATTTCGATGACGTTGGGGTCCGATTCCTTCAAAAGATGATCCTCCGGACGGGTTAAGGTACAGGAAAATGATACCTTATGACATAATGATGATCCGAGGAGGCTCGAGAGAGTTGAGGAGAATATTTTCTTTGGGGTTGCTGATGGCCTTCGTGGCCGGCCTGACACCTATGTTTGCCGGGGCTGCTGCTCCACCTGAAGGTCGATCGGTTGACGGCCCAACCTCGGCTCGTGGGGATCTTCGGGCCATGGTGGACCGATTGAGCCGCCAGGAAGGGTTGGACCCTCGCCTGGTCGATGCTCTGGTCGTGGCCGAATCGGGTTACAACCCACAGGCCGTCAGCAAGAAGGGCGCAATGGGCTTGATGCAACTGATGCCCCAGACGGCCCGCCGCCTCAATGTCGAGGACCCATTCGATCCGGAACAGAACGTTCGGGGTGGTGTTCAGGAGTTCTCCCGGCTGATTACCCGTTATTCCGGGAATCTCGGCCTGGCCCTGGCGGCCTACAACGCCGGAGAAGGGGCGGTCTCCCGATATCGCGGTATCCCTCCCTACTCGGAGACTCGAAAATATGTGGCCAAGATCATGGAGAGTTATACCGGCCGGCCGTACAGGCTCGGAATCTACCGAATGCATCGTGCTCCGGTTCGGCTTCACGGCAGCCTCGCCTCGGGAACGGCGTTGATCAGCAATACCGGTGGTGACTCCAAGGGTTCCGGCAGGATTTCGTTGTCCTCAGGCAGGTTGGGTTCCCTCAGCGGCGGCTTCGGGAAGTAGGAACCGACGCCGGCCCGAAGGGCCGCCACGGCGAAGCCGTGAGACCCTGAAAGGGTTAGCGTGGGCTAGGAACCGACGCCGGCCCGAAGGGCCGCCACGGCGAAGCCGTGGAGGTCGCGAAGCGACCAGCGTGGGCAGGGACATCGCGCGCCGCCCGCCAGGGCGGTCACGGCGAAGCCGTGAGGGAGCGAAGCGACCAGCGTGGGCAAAGGACATCGCGCGCCGCCCTCCAGGGCGGGCCAGAATTTGGTGCTGAACGCCGATGAGAATTGCTCAGTTCAGGTATGAGTCGAGTTTGGCTCAGTAGGTAACCTATGCGTGATGCTCAATGAAACCGGCGAGGGTCTGGCGGCTCTCACCGGAAAGGTTGAGGTACCGAACGCCGAAACCATCGACCTTTTCACGATCTGCCTCAGCCC
>JBDLIO010000388.1:0-3723 GCA_039714865.1 Acidobacteriota bacterium
CCGGCGGGGCAGGATCTTCCCGTTGGTCGGGGTATATTCCCTGAGGAGCTCAATATCCTTGTAGTCAATGTAGTTGATCTTCTCCACCGTAAAACGGCAGACCCTGACGCGACGACGAAAACGTTTTCTTCCCTGACGCATGATCCCCTCCTCAGCTCTCGGTCTCGACGTCTTGTTCAGCCTGTTCGGCCTGCTCAATTCTTGCCTCGGCCTTGGCGGCCTTCTTGGCGGCCTTTGCCTGCAACTTGGCGTCAATCTTCCGTTTGCGCCTGAGCTCACGGTCCAGGTTGAGGATCAGAGATCGCAACACTGCATCGCTGGTCCGGAGTTCGAAGTTGAGGTCGGTCATAATTTCGCCGCCGGACTCGAATTTCCAGAAGTGATACACGCCGTAGTTCTTCTTGTTGATGGGATAAGCCAACTGACGTCGTCCCCGTGCGTCCTTTTCCACCACCGAACCTTCGCCATCGGTAATGATCTTTTCTAGACGTTCGAGGGCTGCCGTCTCAGCCTCGGGCGGGAGTTCAGGATCGACGATGATCCCCAGCTCATACAGTGCCATATTGCCTCCTCATGGCCATACGGCTCCGGACTCTATCCGGAGCAAGGAGTGTTCTCCCGGATTGACCGGGGAACCGGCATTGTAGTCAAAAACGATTGAAAAGCAAGTGTACAATGCGTAGCCTTGAGGATAAGCGGAACGAAATGGGAGGCCCCATGACCGAAATCGTCCCCCCGCCTGCGATGCGGGAAGCTCTGGACTCCCATGAGTGGGACAGCATCGAGGAACTCTGGCTCGAGGCCCTCGATCAACAGCCCGTTCCGACCCTCGAACTGCTCGAAGTCCGTCGCATGATGTGGAAAGCCGGCAGGAAAACCCTCGCCATGACGTTGTTGGAGCTGTTGGCCGAGACGTTGGAGGCTTCGGAAGATGCCCACGGCGCCCTCGCAGCTCTTCGCGAACTGATCCGACTGGCCAATAACCCCAGTCCCGAGAAAGTGGAACGACTTTTAAGGGCCTTTTCCGCTGTCCGCCGGAAAAGTCCTTCCCTCGACGCTGTCATCAGCCATTACGAACCTGCGGAAGCACGCCGCCCCCTGGAGGTACTGGAAACGATGGAAACCTGGCTCAACCACGACGTTGGAACCGTCGTCGAAGTCCAAGGTCAAGGCGTAGGCCGAGTGACCGAAATCAACCTCAAACTGGAGAACCTCAAAGTCGATGTCGGAGGACAGCGACCGGTGTCGATCCCCTTCGGGGCGGTCACCCGTTACGTCCGAGTCCTCGCCGAGGGCTCTTTCCTCCGACTCAAGGTCGAAGACGCCGAAGGTCTGGCTGCCACAGTCAAGAACAACCCCGGCAGCAGCCTGGTCCATATTCTCGAGGGAATGGAGGACCCTGCCGACGTCGCATCAATCAAGAATGCCCTGGACGGCCTTTTGCCGTCGTCCGGTTGGACCTCGTGGTGGACCAAGGCCCGGAAGAATCCCCGGGTTCTCTCCTCCGGAACCGGCTCGAGACTCCGCTACCACGTCACAGAATCCGCCGAAGACGCCGCCGAGGCGCTGCTGGCGGACCTCAAGTCAGCCGGCCCGAGAGAACGTCTCAAAGCCGCCCGAAACCTCGGGCAACGCGGGCACGACCAGGCGGCACAAGCCGCCGAACTCCTGGCCCAAGACCTCGACCAACTGACCGGCGACGACCCCGGGCTGGCCTGGGAGACCGCCGAACTGATGGCATCCCTCCCGGGTGGCGCCGAAGCTGCCGATCGCTGCCGTTCGCAATTGGCGGAGTCCGGGCTGCCCCTTCGCGTGTTGTCGGGCATCCGGGAGAAGGCATCCCGACAGGGCGCGCTGGAGCATTTCCGTGCAACACGGGCAGAAGAATGGCCCGCAATCTGGGCCGAGTGGTTCCTCCACGAGAAAAGCTCGCCGATGCTGGATCACATCGCCCGGCATTTGGACCAGGGCGGATCTTCAGGAGCCCTGGACACCGCACTCGAGACGACATTCCGCAATCACCTCAAGCACCCGGCCCAATTTGTGTGGGCTGCTGAAACAGTTACCGAGACCGATGCGCCCGAGGTTCTCAGGCGCCGGCTGACGCCATCCCTGCTGGAGAAGATCCCGGACATTTTGTCCCGAAGGGAGTTCTCCGATTTCCGGAGCCGGGGCAAGGGCCTGCTCGAAGGCGGCAAGGCTGCCATTCGGCTGATTCTCGAACAGGCCTCACCGCAGCAAGCCACCCGTTTCGCCCAGCGGCTTGTGCGAATCGACACCATCGACCCCAGCCAACTCCGGTTGGTCGAGCAGGCGGCCCGACAAGCCAAGGGTTCGTCAGCCCCCGAGGTCGAAGTCGTCTTGTTTGTAGCCACGGGCGCCGCAATCAAGACCAAGCGTGCCGAACTGAAAGAACTCCTGGAACACGAGATTCCCAAAACCCTCAAAGGCATCAATGCGGCTGCAGCCGAGGGCGACCTCAGGGAGAATTTCGAATATCACATGCTGAGGGACGGCCAGGAGCCCCAATCGGCAAGGGCCGCAAAGCTCCAGGAAGATCTGGGGCAGGTCCGCACCCTGGAACCGGGAGCGGCCGACCCGTCAAAGGTCAATATCGGTACTTTCGTTTCCTTCGATCAGACCTCAGGAACATCTGTCGAACCGCTGACTATCCTCGGCGCGTGGGATGCCGACCTTGAAAGCAGAATCTTCGCCAACGGCACCGACTTGGCCAAGTCCCTGCTGGGACATGAGGTTGGTGACACGGTCACCGTGGAAGGAATCGAGACCCGGATAACCAAGATTGAAGCATGGCCTCAATAAGAGGTGGACAGAGTTGACGATCTAGACGCGGTGGACGGTCCACGGAGTCCACAAAGTCCACTCGGGTCTTCCAATTTCTACTTGAACGCTCAGCTGTCGGCTTTGAGGAGTTCCAGTTCCTCGGCATCGGGTGCGAAGAGCACACAGCCGACCGTTCCCGGGCCGGCATGGGCGCCGACGATCGGGCCGATTTCGCCCTCGAACAACTCCTCGATGGTGAAGGTGTCCGAAACCAACTCGGTCAGGCGGGCGCCCCATTTCGGCGCCGAGGCGTGGGCCACAACGCCGAAGACCGGAGTGTCCGGGTTGATCTGTTCTTTGAGCAACTCGATCAGCTTGGGCTGGGCTCGGCGCCCACCCCGGGCCTTGTCGACCGCCTGAACCTCGCCGCCTTCCATCGCCAGAATAGGCTTGATGCCCAGAAGAGTTCCAATGAAGGCACGAGCGCCTCCGACTCTGCCGCCCTTTTTCAAGTACTCCAGCGTGTCAACCAGGAAGAGGAACCGGAAGCGACTGGAGATGCTCTCGATACGGTTTCCGATCTCCTCAACGCCGAGACCCCTGCGCGCCATCCGGTTGGCAAAGCGAACCAGCATACCGAGGCCGACCGAATTGACCCGTGTGTCGACCACTCGCACGATCGGCGCCAGCATCGACCCAGCATCTTCGCGGAGTTGCGCAAACTCGGCCTGTCCTTCTTCGGCGGCCTCCCTGGCATTGGCAAACGTCAAAGACTGAGCCGAGGAGATATGCAGAGAAACGATGTCTCCCGTACCGACCAACCGCCGGTAGGCATCAAGAAACTCACCCTTGCCGGGAGGACTGGTACTTGGAAATTCCTCGGACTCCCGAAGCATCGAATAAAAGTCGTCGGGCATCAGGTCGACGCCGTCCTTGAAG
>JBDLIO010000389.1:0-3720 GCA_039714865.1 Acidobacteriota bacterium
CGGCCTTGTTCGAATGCGAGTTCCGAACCGCTTTGAACCGCAAAGAAGACACCACCGGTGCCTGCATCATCTGCCATTGCCCGGGCACTTGAGACCTTCTCCAGGTCGGTGTCAATCCCGACGACCTCCGAGGCGCCGGCATGGGCAACGGCCAGAGTTCTGGCCCCCAGTCCACAACCGAGATCCAGGACCCGGCTCTCCTCCACCTCTCCGAAGGACTCAAAGATCTCAAGAAAGGCCGCCCCTTCCACTTGACGCCTGCGAAAGTACCCGCGCACATCGGTCTGATGTTCAGCGGTCGGCGTCGAAAGCAGTCGCCGAACCCAGGGCATCCCGAACAGCCGGTTGAGAGTGCGACAAAACACGGCGATCACCCCGTCCCTGAAGTCACGGCGTCATAGGCTGCCCGCAACCGCTTGCCGTGGACTTCCGGCGTGTAACGGGCCGCCCATGAGGATTGAGCGTTCCTGCCCATGGTCTTGATGCGAACCGGGTCGGCCTGCAGTTCGAGCAGTCGTGTGCCCAACTCTCGATAATTTCCTCGTTCGAATCCGAAGCCCGTTCGGCCGTCTTCGACCAATTCCGGGACACCCCCGATCCTGGTGGCCACCACCGCGCGACCGTGAGCAAATGCCTCGAGGACCGACACCGGGCAATTCTCCATCCAGAGGGTCGGGAGAACCACCAGGCCAGCGTCAACATACTGCTGTCCCAACGCTTCCGGACCCAAAGCACCCGCAAATCGGACGACGGCATCAAGCCCCAAATCCACAGCGAGGCGTTCGAGTTTCTTCCTCTCGGGGCCGTCACCGGCGATGACAAGCCGGGCGCCCGAGTGTTTCGAAACCACCAACGGCATCGCGCGCAACAAGACGTCGACTCCTTTTTCCCGGCTCAGACGGCCGGCAAACAGCAGTGTCTTGGGGTGCTCGACCGGGTCCACAGAACCCTTTTGAGGACCCGGGGCAAAATTGGGAATATGAAGAACCTCGCTGACACCGAGGCTCCGCTCCATCCACTTCGCCAGATGTTCGGAAGGAGAGACAAAGCGATCGACCCACCTGACCAACATCCTCCGGTGCCAGGATGTCTTCAGCCATCTGAGAACGTTGTAGGGCGCCCAAGTCAAACCCTCATGGGATCCTCGGCACAGTGATATCGCACACCAAGGACCGAAACCCGCCTCGCAGGGCCGGTCCTCTTCGGTGATCATCCACTTTCGAGGGCAGACCCAGTTGTAGTCATGCACCGTCATCATGACCGGGATGCCGGCCTCCCAGGCCGCTTGCAGCGGTATGGGCGAAAGACGCATCCAGAGATTGTGGGCATGGACGACATCAGGCCTCTGTTCTCTGATCAGAGCCCGTACCTTGTTTCGATATCTGCGCCCATACCATCGAGACGCCAAGCCGTCCATCGGGCCCGGCTCCGGCGCCCACACGCGGCATTCGACACCCTCTCCCGGCAGAATTGTCTGGAGCGCCGCCAGATAGCGTTGAACACCACCGACCAGTGCCATGTCGTCCGTCAGGTGAAGAACCTTCACAAAGACCCCACGGGGCTGCGGTCCCCGGCATCCGGCGCCTCGGGCTCTCGCAGGCAACCCAACAGGATCCCCTCCAAAGCGGCCCCGATCCCGGCCCAACTGAAACGGGCTTCCACGAGTTTCAACCCGTTCTCGGTCGTCCTGCGCTTCAGGTCCTCATCTTGCAGCATCCGCAGGCATTTGGCTGCGATGTCGGGCGGATCCTGACTCCGGCACAAGAGCCCGGTGACGCCGTCTTCGATGATGTCCGGAATGCCGCCGACGTCGGTTCCGACCACTGGCGTCCCGCTGGCCAACGCTTCGAGCAATACGACGCCGAGGCCTTCAACTTTGATCGACGGCAGAACCAAGAGATCGGCCGAAGCCATGTGAGCCGGAATATCGTCCCGTGACACCCGGCCGAGAATGGTCACCCGGTCCCCCAGGCCAACGGCTGCAATTGTCGAACGGATACGGTCCTCGTCAGGACCGAACCCAACCAGGGCCAGGCGGGCTTCCGGCATCTCGGCGCCGATGATCACCATCGCCCGGACCAGATCGCTGATCCCCTTGTTCTCCGAAAATCGCCCGACAAACAGAATCTGAGGGCGCCCGTTCCCCAGGGTCTCACGAACGGAAGCCGAGGCCAGTTTCTTGCCGTAACGCTCAGGATCGACGCCCATCGGAACCGGCTCGATCCTCGCCTCCGGATTGAGCCTCGAAACCAACTGGCCGCTCCGGCGACTGTTGACCGTGCACACGCAACTCCGTCCCAGCACCCAGCGGTCCAGAGCCTTGAAGACCGGATTCTCGGTAAAGACGTCGCTCCCGTGGGCGGTGACCACCAGCGGCAGGCGGGCCGGGCCGGCGGCCAAGGCCCCCATCAATCCGCTGGTGATCAGCCAGTGACAGTGGATGATGTCAAATGAACCGAAGGCCACTGCCCGGGCAACCGCACACGCCTGAGCGGCCACGAAGACCGGGAGATTGAACCGGGCAATCCAGCTTCTCCGAAGGTTGGGGAGAATACCGCCGTTGTAGCAGAGCCGCTGCGCCGAGGCAGGAACGAAATACCGAAAACGACAGATCCTGACGCCACCGACACTCTCTTTCACCGCGGCACCCGGTGCGTGGGGCACGATCGTCGTCACCGAATGACCCCGCCGGACCAGTTCCCGGTTCAAGGCCAGCACATAGGCCGGCTCGCTGTCCCCGTCGAACCTCGGGTGGGTTGTGGCAATGCTGAGAATCTTCAACCTGCCGCCGATCCTTTCAATCTCTCGCTGTCATATCCTAACCCGGCCCATACCTGTCCTGTTCGTCCAATTGGCGGCCACGGCATCAGATTACGACCGGCTACGGGCCCTGAAGGACCCGCCTACAGTTTCGAAGTCTTCTGTAGGCGCGTCCTTCCGGGCGCGCGGCTCTGCTGGAACCAAGAGCAGTTGATACTTGATACCGGATACTCGATACTGACCTTCAAAGGACTCGTCAAGCATCTTGAAAGATAAACCCTACCCCCTCACGCACTTCATTTTGTGGATCATTCTTGCGGCGATCGTTTTCACCGGTGCATTCTTGCGGTTTTCGGACATAACTCGCATCGGCCTGCAGGGCAGCGACAACACCTACTACACCAACATCGCCAAACACTGGTCCGAGGGTGAACAGGTGTATTGCATCGAGGAGAACTGGACCCTCTTCAGACCGATCGTCTTCGAGGTCTTCGGTCTGGCCGTTCGGTTCCTCGGTTTCAACGATTCTTCGATCAAAATCACCAACGCAGGCCTCGACACCATCAATATCCTGCTGGTCTTCCTCCTGGCCTTCATCCTGTCCCGCCGAAATCCCTGGGCCGCTTCGTCCGCAGCCGCCGTCTATGCCCTACTCCCTTTCACCATCCTGATTTCAAGAAGCGAACAGACGCACATCCTTTCGACCTCGACCGTGCTGATCGCCTTGATTTTCCTCTCCCTGTCATGGAGCGCGGAAAACCGAGCGGCCCGCCTCGCACTGTTGTTCCTCTCGGGTCTGGCTACAGGACTCAGCGCCTTGACCCACGAAGACCTGATCTTCACCGCGGCGGGCCCCGTGCTCCTCCTCCTTTTCGAGGGCCGATCCAAGGCCGGCACCACACGGACCTGGCTGATCTCGGCAGCAGTCCGGGCCGGAACCTACCTCGCTGCCGTGGTCCT
>JBDLIO010000390.1:0-3715 GCA_039714865.1 Acidobacteriota bacterium
CGCCAACCCCTTCGCCGCAAGGGTCTTGGTGATCGCCGCCGTCAATGTGGTCTTGCCATGGTCAACGTGACCAATCGTCCCAATGTTGACGTGCGGCTTTGTCCTCTCAAACTTTTCCTTGGCCATAATGCCTCCCCCTACGCCGAAATCCCACGGACGCGGGCGACGATTGTCTCGGACAACTTCCGAGGCACCTCGTCGTAATGATCGAACTGCATTGTGTAGGTTGCCCTTCCTTGAGTCGCCGAACGGAGATCGGTCGCATATCCGAACATCTCCGACAGCGGCACGTGCACGAGAACCACCTGAAAACCGGCACGTTGTTCCGTCGAGTTGATGTGACCCCGACGCCGGTTGAGATCCCCAATCACGTCACCCAGATAATCCTCCGGGGTGACGACTTCTACTTCCATCACCGGCTCCATGAGAGTCGGCTCAGCCTTTGCGGCGGCATCCTGGAACGCCATCGAACCGGCCACCTTGAATGCGATTTCGGAAGAGTCAACTTCGTGAAACGAACCGTCATAAAGAGCAGCGCCGATACCGACCAGGGGATAGCCCGCCAAGAAACCCCGATCCATCGCTTCTTTGATCCCCATTTCCACCGGGCGGACAAACTCTCTTGGGATCGTGCCCTGGGTGATTTCGTTGACGAATTCGAAGTCTTCTCCGTCATCCATGGGCCAGATTCGTACCTTGGCGTGACCGTACTGGCCTCTTCCCCCGGTTTGACGAATGAACCTGCCCTCGCCGTCAGCGGCAATCTTGATGGTCTCACGGTAGGCAACCTGGGGCCGGCCAACGTTCGCGCCGACTTTGAACTCCCGCATCAAACGGTCGATGATGATCTCGAGGTGAAGCTCACCCATGCCCGAAATGATCGTCTGGCCGGTATCTTCGTTGGTCGAAACCTTGAAGGTCGGATCCTCGGTGGTCAACTTGGTCAAGGCCTGACCCAACTTGTCCTCGTCGGCCTTGGTCCTGGGCTCGATCGCCACCGAAATCACCGGCTCGGGAAAATTCATGGACTCCAGCACGATCGGGTGCTTGGCGTCGCAGATGGTGTCACCGGTGGTGACGTTCCGAAGACCGACGACCGCACAGATGTCACCGGCCCAGACTTCGCTGATTTCTTCACGCTTGTTGGCGTGCATCCGCAGGAGCCGTCCGACTCGCTCGCGTTTGCCCTTGATGGCATTGAGAACCGAAACACCGGTTTCGACATGGCCCGAGTAGATTCGCATGAAGGCCAACTGACCAACAAAGGAATCGGTCATGATCTTGTAGACCAGGGCGGAAAACGGGGCATCATCATCTGCCGGCCGAGTTTCCTCCCGGTCCCGCTCGCCCAGGCCTTCGATCGGCGGCACATCCAGAGGCGAAGGCATGAAGTCGACAACGGCGTCAAGCATCGGCTGCACACCCTTGTTCTTGAAGGCTGAACCGCACAGAACCGGAACCAGCGAATTATCAACCGTACCCTGGCGAAGACCAGCCTTGATCTGCTCTTCATCCAGACTGCCTTCGGCGAGGTAGTGACCCAATAGTTCTTCGGAAACTTCGGCGACCGTTTCCAGGAGTTTCTCTCGCCACTCCTCGGCCTCTGCCCGAAAGTCATCCGGAATCTCTTCTTCCTGATATTCGGCGCCCAGAGTCTCCTCGAGGTACCGATACGCCTTCATTCGAACCAGGTCGATCACACCGGCAAATCCGTCTTCGCATCCCAAGGGAATCTGAACCGGCACCGGATTGGCCCTCAATTTGTTCTTGATCTGATCAACAACCCTGGCGAAATTCGCTCCCACGCGGTCCATCTTGTTGACGAACGCGATACGGGGAACGCGGTAGCGGTCGGCTTGACGCCACACCGTTTCCGATTGGGGCTCCACCCCGCCCACCGCGCAGAAAACCGCAACGGCCCCGTCGAGGACCCTCAGGCTCCTCTCAACTTCTGCGGTGAAATCAACATGGCCCGGAGTGTCGATGATATTGATCCGACAATCCCGCCACGAACACGTGGTCGCGGCGGACGTGATGGTGATACCACGCTCCTGCTCCTGTTCCATCCAGTCCATGGTCGCGGTGCCTTCATGCACCTCGCCCAGGCGGTAATTGATCCCCGTGTAGTAGAGGATCCGCTCTGTCGTCGTCGTCTTACCGGCATCAATGTGGGCCATGATGCCGATGTTGCGGACGAGAGCTAATGGAACGTTTCGGGCCATGTTGTCAAAGATCTCCTCGAGTTGGGTCAGTTAACGAAAGTGAACTACGGCAAAGACTCCCTACCAGCGATAGTGGGCAAAGGCCTTGTTGGCCTCGGCCATCCGGTGCGTGTCGTCACGTTTCTTGATCGCGGCGCCACGGTTTCCGGCGGCATCGATGAACTCGCCCGCCAGTTTTTGCATCATCGTTTTCTCATGACGGGCACGCGAATACCCTATCAGCCAGCGGATGGCCAGAGCCTGCTGACGGTCGCCACTGACTTCGATCGGAACCTGATAGGTCGATCCACCGACACGTCGAGACTTGACCTCAACCTGCGGCTTGACGTTGTCAACCGCCTTCTTGAAGACCTTGACGGGATCTTCACCCGTGCGGTCCTCAATCATTTCCAGCGCGCCGTAAAAAAGACGCTCAGCCACGGACTTTTTGCCGTCCTTGGCAACGTTGTTGATGAACTTGGTCACCAGCCGGGACTTGTAGACCGGATCCGGGAGAACAATTCGTTTGTCGATAGTGGCACGGCGTGGCATCAGATTCCCCTTGTCAGTTCTTCGGGCGCTTCGCGCCGTACTTGGAACGCCGCTGACGACGCCCCTCAACACCTTGGCTGTCCATGGAACCCCGAACAATGTGGTACCGGACTCCGGGAAGGTCCTTGACCCTGCCGCCCCGGATCATCACCTGAGAGTGCTCTTGAAGGTTGTGTCCCTCGCCTGGGATGTACGCCGTGACCTCGATGCCGTTGGTCAACCGAACACGCGCGACCTTGCGGAGTGCCGAATTCGGCTTCTTTGGAGTCGTCGTGAAGACGCGGGTACACACACCTCGACGCTGCGGGCACGACTGGAGAGCCGGGCTCTTGGTCTTCTCGGTGATCTTTTTTCGTCCATGGCGGACCAGCTGCGAGATTGTCGGCATCGTGGCTCCCTATTTCTCTGTGAGAAAGGCCCGGCGAAGATTCGCCCGGCAGTTCTCAACTTCACTCGTGCTCTAATGTCAGAGCCGCGGAAGAATACTCTCAACGGCGACGGTTGTCAACCGTCGGTGGCCTAGCTTTCGGACGCCTTTCCGCCGAGGGTTCCGTCCAACAGGTTTTGGGCGGCCTCGGTCATCTCCATATAGAGATCAGGTTCGGCTTCCTGGATGTCCATCTCCTCTTCCGGCACCTCATCGATGACAGTCCGGCGGTACCGAGGAGTACCCGTCCCGGCCGGGATCAGTCGACCGACGATCACGTTCTCTTTGAGCCCATGGAGATTGTCGACCTTGCCGGAGACCGAAGCCTCGGTCAGGACACGGGTCGTCTCCTGGAACGATGCCGCAGAGATGAAACTCTCAGTCGCCAACGACGCCTTGGTGATGCCCAAGAGCAGGCTGTTGGCGGTTGCCGGCTCACCACCGGCTGTTTCAACCCGCTGGTTTTCGGCCCGGAAGAGGTATCTGGGAATCTGTTGGTCCAACAGGAAGTCCGTATCGCCCGGATCGACGACCT
>JBDLIO010000391.1:0-3715 GCA_039714865.1 Acidobacteriota bacterium
CTCTCGGTGGTGGCGTTTTTCCTTGCTGTGGTTCTGGTGGAGTGGACGCTGCCGTTGCTCGCCGACCTGGTCAGGATGCCGTTGCAGCTCACCATGGTATGGAGCAACTTGCCCGGCCTGCTGGCCATCGCCCTGGCCACAGGCGTCATCGCCGGCAGCTACCCGGCCTTCTACCTTTCCTCGCTCCGACCCCTCGCCGTGCTCGGCGCACGCCGGCCGGGGCGGACCATCACCACCCACTTCCGCGCTGCCATCATCCGGAAGGTGCTGGTAGTCGGCCAGTTCTCGGTCTCTATCATCTTCCTGGTCGCGATCGTGGTGATCATCCGGCAGCTCGGCTACCTGCGCACCATGGATCTCGGGTTTGACCGCGATCACCTGGTAGTCGTCAACCTGCCGCGACCGCTGGTGTCAAAGACACCGATCGTCAAGACCGAGCTGCTGAAGCACTCGAGCATCTCGGCGGCCTCGGTATCCAGCTGGACCGTCGTTGGTTGGAGCACCTCCTTCGGCATCGATTGGCCGGGCAAGCTGACCGAACGGGCCTTTTCCGTGGGGTACAACCACGTCGACTACGACTTCCTCGAGGCCTTTGGGCTCGAGATGACGGCGGGACGGTTCTTCTCGCGGGAGTTTTCCACCGACCAGCGTGATGCCTGTGTGGTCAACCAGGCGTTGGTGCGCTCCATGGGGGTCACTGATCCGGTCGGCATGGAGATCACGATCGCAGCCGG
Source organism: Acidobacteriota bacterium (assembly GCA_039714865.1). Lineage (GTDB taxonomy): Bacteria > Acidobacteriota > Thermoanaerobaculia > Thermoanaerobaculales > Sulfomarinibacteraceae > DAOWGJ01. The sequence goes on from JBDLIO010000391.1 coordinate 735, forward strand.
AAGCTCGTTCGAAAGCAAAGCTACCATCATCGGCGTCATTCAGGACTTCAACACCGAGTCGGCGCACAGTCAGGTCAGGCCGTTCTTGATGCGGCTGACCACGACCGGCAGCTACCTGTGGCTGCGAGTGTCCGAGCACGACCTCAGCCGGACCCTGCGCGTCATCCGTACCACCCTCAAGGGCCTGGCTCCGGACAGCCCTGTCGGTTGCAGGCTGTTCAACGATGATCTCGAACGCCTGTACACGATCGAACGGCTCACCGGGCTGGTGATCGCTCTGATCACCTCCTTGGCGGTCTTCATCTCGTGCCTGGGTCTGCTCGGCCTGACCGCATTTACCGCCGAGCAGCGGACCAAGGAGATCGGTATCCGCAAGGTTCTCGGCGCAGAAGTGCGGGATATCCTGCAGCTGCTCATGCGGGAGGTGGTGATCCTGGTTGCGATCGCCGGCGCCATCGCCTGTCCCATTTCCTACATGGTAATGAACCGGTGGCTCGAGACCTTTGCCTTTCGTACCACGGTCAGCCTACAGGTCCTCGCCACCGCCATGATGACGGTTCTGGTATTGGCCCTGCTGACCGTGCTCCATCAGGCGCGGCGGGCCGCTCTTGTCAATCCGATCGACGCCATTCGCCACGAATAAGGAGGACAGTCATGATCAAGACCAGAGGTCTGACCAAAGTTTTTCGCACCGAAGATGTAGAGACAACACCCCTGCGCGAGATCGATCTCGAAATCGAAAAGGGAGACTTCGTGGCAGTAATGGGGCCGTCGGGTTGTGGCAAATCGACCTTGCTGCACCTGCTGGGCCTGCTCGACAGCCCGACAGCCGGCGAGTACCAGCTGCTCGGCGAGGAGGTTTCGGATTGTTCGGAGCGGCAGCGAAGTGCGCTCCGTAAGCGCAATATCGGCTTCGTCTTCCAGAGCTTCAACCTGATCGACGAGCTGACCGTGTTCGACAACGTCGAGCTGCCACTTGTCTACCAGCGGGTAGAGGCGAACCAGCGCCGGCGACAGGTCGAGGAACTGCTCGAGCAGCTCGGGCTCGGTCCACGGCGCAACCACTACCCACAGCAGCTCTCCGGCGGCCAGCAGCAGCGAGTAGCAGTGGCGAGAGCGATGGTCAGCGGCCCACAGCTGATCCTGGCTGATGAGCCGACCGGGGACCTCGATTCGGTGCACGGGCAGGAGGTCATGGAGTCCCTTGTCGAGCTCAACGACAGCGGTACTACCATCGTCATGGTGACCCACTCTCCAGCCTTCGCTGCCTACGGGCGGCGAACCGTCAACCTCTTCGATGGACAGATTGTCACCGAGCAGATCGGGACAACCGGCCTGGTATGACCAGAGGCGAAGAACATCAGTGTCCCTTTCTCGTTTCCTTTCTCGTTCTTTCTCGTTCTTTCTCGTTACTTTCTCGTTCTCTTGACGCAGCGTAGCGTCTGTGTCGTGTTGGTCCCTCTTTTTGTCGTGTTGGTCCCTTTTTTTGTCGCATTCATCTCTTCAAATTTGAATGCCATGAATCCAAAGTAGGTTCATGAATAACCAGACACCGTTTGGAACCCATTCGAAAAGGACAGGTTGCGCGGGGTCGGCCCAAGGGAGCGGACGACGACTCGGATCGGCTCCCGGGAGGGTTTGTCCAAAAAAAGGAGGAATGATGAAGAAGTCGATGGTGTATTTGGTCGTGTTTGCGGTCGGTTTCATTTTGCCCGCATTTGGGGTCACCGGTGCGGAGGAAGTTGAACGCCTGGCGGCGCCGGTGGGGCCGATCCCTGAAGAGGTTGGCGGAGCAGCAGGCCCGGTTGTCGAGGAGGCTGAAACTCTGTTCTTTCCGAAGGCCAATTTTGACGGCAACGGTTTTGGAGACCTGGCGGTTGGGGCGCCTCGGGAGGATGTGAGCGGAGAGGCCATGGCGGGTGCGGTGAGCGCCTACTATTGGACCTCTGGCACGACGGCTCCTGCGGCAGGAGACTACTGGGAACAGAGTGATACCGGAGCGAGTGCCTCCGAATCCGATGACATGTTCGGCCTGGCTCTTGCGGTTGGTGATTTCAACGGTGACGGTGTGTTCGATCTGGCGATCGGGGTCCCGGAAGAAGACTGGCAAGGGCCAGTTGATGCCGGCATCATTCAGATATTCTATGGCGTATCCGGCACCGGTCTGTCGCTCGCCGGAGGCCAACTCTGGCACCAGGACTCCGCCGGTGTGAACGGCGCACTCGAAAGCGGCGATATGTTCGGATTTAGTCTCGCCGCCGGTGATTTCAACGGTGACGGCTATGATGATCTGGCAATTGGTGTGCCGCTTGAAGACGCCGGAGCGACCAATTCCGGGGCAGTGAACATTCTCTATGGAACCTCGGGAGGCATCTCCGCAACCGACGATCAGTTGTTTACTCAGTCGACCTTTGGGTTGACCGAAGGTGGTGACGAATTTTTCGGGGAAGCCCTGGCGGCAGGTGATTTCAACGGTGACGGATACGATGACCTGGCTGTCGGCGCCCCCGGAGATGAGGTTTTCTTCGAGGACCGGGCGGGTTCCGTCTTTGTCGCACTGGGAAGCTCCAACCGCCTGACGGTCGCAGCGAGCGGCTACTGGTGGCACCAGGATTCCACCGGGGTTGCTGGTGCGAGTGAAGCGTTTGACGGCTTCGGGAGCGCCTTGGCAGCGGGCGACTTCGACGATGACGGGTTTGACGATCTGGTTGTCGGGGTGCCTTACGAAGACCTGGGCAATCCCGTAGTCGCAAATTCCGGCGCGGTCCACGTGCTGTACGGGTCTTCGGGCGGCACGACGGCGACCGGCGAGACCTTCCTGTATCAGGGTTTTGGGAACACCTCGAACGGCTTCGAAGAAGACGACCAGTTCGGTTCTTCGTTGGCGGTCGGCGATTTCACCGGGGACGGCTTCGACGATCTGGTGGTCGGTGTTTCCGACGAGGACTGGAACACGATCGTCGACACCGGAATGATCCACG
>JBDLIO010000392.1:0-3706 GCA_039714865.1 Acidobacteriota bacterium
GATATGTTTCCGGCGGAGAAGAAGAAGGACGAGGAGGACTAAGGACCTGCGGTGCCCCGGATGCCGATGATGTTCACCGCCCCGCCGTGTAGCAATCAGCCCGCTCGAGAATAGCCACCCAAGCGCCAGGAGCCCCGCGCTCCAAAAACGGTACCCTCAATCCTGCGGTGGGAGCGCGGGCCTCCCGGCCCGCATCGTGACGATGAATAGCACGTCCCGTTGGAGAGGGTGCTCGTTCGCCTCGGCGTGGTCGGGGAGATCGGGCTCGGGATGTCCCTCATGCTGTGCTGCGGCATGGTCTGACGGGGCGCCGGTGGTATGGTCGATCAGCGAAATCAGCAAACAACACCCTCCGGATTGACCTCCGGAGGTCATCCGGAGGCAGCATGTCCGAGAATCCTGATCTTTATCCGCCGAAGCCGCACATCGTTGAACGCGCTCATATCAACCGCATGGAGGAGTACCGGCGTCTTTACCGCCTGTCCCTGGACGACCCGGAGACCTTTTGGGAGCGCCAGGCGGACCGGCTGACCTGGTTCCATCCGTGGAGTTCGGTCTTCGACAGCGATTACGACAACGTCGACTGCGGTTGGTATCTCGGAGGGCGGCTCAACGCCTGTTACAACTGCGTCGATCGTCATTTGGAAACCCGCGGCGACCAGGATGCCATCATCTGGGTCAAGGACGAGCCCGGAGAGTACGAGCACATCAGCTACCGGCAGCTGAAACACGAGGTCAGCCGTGTGGCCAACGTCCTGCGGTTCCACGGCGTCAAGGCGGGCGACCGCGTGTGCATCTATATGCCGATGATTCCGGAACTGGCCTATACGATGTTGGCCTGTGCCCGCATTGGCGCCATCCACTCGATCGTCTTTGGCGGATTTTCCGCGGAGTCCATCCGAGACCGCATCATCGACGCCCGGGCCAAGGTGGTGGTCACCGCCAATGAGGGTGTGCGGGGCGGTCGACGGTTCCACCTCAAAGAGACGGTTGATAGAGCTGTCGACGGGCTCGACTTGATCGAAACCGTCTTGGTCGCGCGCCGAACCGAGACCGAGGTTTCGATGCAGCCCGGGCGTGACTTCTGGCTCGACGAGGAGTGCCGCAAACAAAGGTCGACCTGTACCTACGAGTGGATGGGCGCGGAGCAGCCGCTGTTCATCCTCTACACCTCGGGCTCGACGGGCAAACCCAAGGGTGTGCTGCATACGACCGGCGGCTATATGGTCTATGCGGCGATGACCCACGAGCTGGTCTTCGACCATCATCCGGGCGACATCTATTTCTGCGCCGCGGACATCGGATGGATCACAGGCCACAGCTACATCATTTACGGGCCCTTGGCCAACGGGGCGACGACGGTGATGTTCGAGGGCGTGCCGACCTATCCCGATGCAGGACGCTACTGGCAGATCGTGGACGACCTTGGGGTCACCATCTTCTACACGGCGCCCACCGCGATTCGGGCGATCAACAGGGCCGGAGACGAGCCCGTCACCCGGTTTTCCCGGAAAAGCCTGCGCATTCTGGGGACCGTGGGAGAACCGATCAACCCGGAGACCTGGCGGTGGTATCACGATATTGTCGGCGGGGGCCGGTGCCCCATCGTCGACACCTGGTGGCAGACCGAGACCGGCGGCATCATGATGACGCCCCTGCCGGGCGTGACAGCCCTCAAGCCGGGATCCGCCACCTTGCCGTTTTTCGGCATCAGGCCGGTAGTCGTCGATGAAGAAGGAAGAGTCATCGAGGGCAATAACGTCGAGGGCAATCTGTGCATCGACCAGTCATGGCCGGGGCAGGCCCGAACCGTGTGGGGTGATCACGAGAGGTTCCACGACACCTATTTTTCGAGGTTCCCGGGCCTCTATTTCACCGGGGACGGGTGCCGGAGGGACTCAGACGGTTACTACTGGATCACCGGGAGGGTCGACGATGTCATCAATGTTTCAGGGCATCGCATGGGAACGGCCGAGGTGGAAAGTGCCCTGGTGGCCCATGACGCGGTCGCCGAGGCCGCCGTCGTCGGATTTCCCCACGAGATCAAGGGTCAGGGCATCTTCGCCTACGTCATTCTCAACCTCGAGGCCGAGGATCAGGAGCCTCACGAGTTGGTCGGCGCCCTCAAAGAACAGGTTCGGCACGTCATCGGGCCGATCGCCACGCCGGACCGGATCCTGATCGTTCCGGGTTTGCCCGAGACCCGTTCGGGCAAGATCATGCGGCGCATCCTGCGGCGGATCGCGGCCGGTCAGTACGGTGACATGGGCAACGTGACGACTTTGGCCGACCCGGAAGTCGTGGATACGCTGATTGGGTTGCATCGGGAGTGTTTTGGGGGGTCATGAGGCGGTCACGGTTTCTGTCGCCGTCCCGGTTGCCGTCGCGGTCGCGAATCCTGACGCGGTCCCTGTCGCGGACTGTCGCGGACCCGGTCGCTGGATTCGAACCCCGGCCTTCGGGAACGCATTGAGATCGATGGCAGTTCCAACGGCTGCCGATCGTTCCCGCTCGGCCCTTTCCCGGAGGGGCTGCATTTTTCAGGTTGGAAGAGGGACCGCCCCTCCGTGAAAGAACCTCGGCGGCCTACGGCGTTGGCGGAGACTCGGTCGCTGTGGCGCTCGCCGAGGGTTGCCCCCTTAGACTTTTTCCGCAACGCCCCGGTCTCCTGAAGGACTTCCTGGGGAAAAAGTCAAAGACGGCACGCCCCGTTGGAGAGGGGAACTCTTGGATTGAGACGGCGGCGTAGGCCCACCCAGTCACCCCTGCGGCGGAAGAGGTGACTGGAGATCTCGGGTAGCTTCGTCGGCGAAGACGACGTCGACGGCGATGATGCGGCCCTGCCCCCACTGTTCCTCGGCCAGCAGCCAGGAGCGTACGAAATCGGCGACCCTGACCCTGCAGGTCTCCCGCACCAGATCGATCCGTTGGGGCGATCCTGCCCGGGCGCTGAGGCGCAGGGAGAGGCTTTGCTCCAGTTCATCCATCACCTCGGCCTCGTCGAAGCGCAGCCAACTGTCCTCGATGCGTTTCTCCATGCCGTCGGTATGGATCGCCGGCGGTTTGGTTGGCCTGATCGTTGGCGCATGGACCAGGCAGATGCCCTCTCGCACGTCGAGGGTCCACGGGTCTTCAAGGCGGAGGTGGTAGCGGTAGGTGACCGGAACCCGGATTTCAGAAACCGTCACCCCCAAGGGCACGAGATCATAAAATGCCCGCTTTTCGTCCCGGCGTTCAAAGGTCTCGGTCGCTTCGAGCTGCGCCACTTCCAGCAGCATGCCTTCGGTGCCCAGTTGCGGGATCGACGCGGTGAAGGTCTCGGTGATCGTGGTTGAGGTGAATCCGACGCCGAGTTGGTTGATGGCCTCCGCGGCCCGGTCGACCACTTCGAGGGTCGTTTCTTTCCCGACCTGGAGCGCCGACTGGATGGAGAGCCACCCGATGATCAGTATCACGATTGCAACGGCCGGCCACCGGATGAGGTAGAGCGCGTGCAACCAGGGTTTGGGGTCGGAGTCGGTCTTCATGGGGGGATTGTAGCCGGATTCTCGGGGTCGAAGAGTCGAAGAGTCGAAGGGTCAAAGAGTCGAAGAGGTCGAACCGGTCCGAAAGGTCGAAAGGGTCACAAGGGGCTGCGGGTACAAGAGTTGAAGAGTACAAGAGTGCAAGAGTGGGGAGCGCAGACAAAGAAGGGACGCCTGCGCCG
>JBDLIO010000393.1:0-3703 GCA_039714865.1 Acidobacteriota bacterium
GCATCAAGGGCGATGCCGCAGCCTGTGATACCGCCGCCGATGATGGCGATATCAACATGATCGTTGAGCATTTCCAGGGATTTTTCGCGCCATTGTGGGTGAAACATGGGGTTCCCTTTCGGAAGCTCTCAGCTCTCAGCTATCAGCTCTCAGCTCTCAGCAAAAACGGGTAGGCACGGGGGCCTACCCCTACCGTTAATCCCGTAGGGGCGGCTCCCCGTGGCCGCCCGCGGTGTACTTCGACGTTGGTATTCACTCCACCAACCGATCGGTTGGGTCGAGCAGGACGTGGGGATTGAGCAAGCCATCGGGGTCCATTCTCCGGGCGGCATCGCCCAGCACATCCAGCCCCAGGACCCCGGCCTCCTCTTTGAGCCAGGGGGCATGCCAGGCGCCGACGCCGTGGTGGTGTGTGATGGTCGCCTCAGAGCGAACCAATGCGTCGGATGCCGCCCGCTTGAGCCGTGCCCAGCGTTCGATCGTGGCCTCGGGCTCGCATGCGTTCCGGAAAAAAAAGGTGAAATACAGAGATGTTCCGTCGATATAGGGGTGCGAGACGTGGCAGAGCACGGCGGTTCGCTCCCCCTCGTGCTCCAGTGCGGTTTCCAGCGCCCGGCGAACTGCGGTACGGCATTGAGCCGCCCGAGACCATGGGACTGCGGTTTCCAGGGTGTCGGTGGCCCACCCGCGGTCCATCAGGGCTTCCCTGAGGTAGGGGTGCCGGAATCGATCCCGCTGCCAGTGGCGGCCCGGACCTCGACCGAGAGACACTGCCCGGTGAGAGTTCAAGATGCTCCGGGCGCCTTCCAAGGCCTCGGCGACCTCGATCTTGGATCCGGCGGCGCCGACCAGGACCAGGCAGGCCTGATCCCTGATGCCGCGAAGGCGGAGGTAGCCCTGAGCCAGCGAGGCGAAGTGTGAGGCCCCCAGGCCGATCGCCATGGCAACCTCGGTCTCCGGGGGATCGGACAGGCGCAGCATGCACAGGGGCAGGCCGCTCCACATCAGGGCTCGAATGCCGTGCAACCCCTGCTCCAAATTGGGCACGAGGTACGCTTGCACGGTTGTTTGGTCGGGTTTGGGTCGTGCCCTGAGTGTTGCCTCCGTGATGATGCCCAGGCGGCCTTCGCTGCCCATCACCAGATGCCGAAGATCCGGACCCGCGGCCGAACCGGGCAGGGCCGGCAGCCGCCATCGGCCGGCCGGCGCGACCACCTCCATGCCGGCAACCATGTCCTCGATACGGCCGTAGCCCAGGCTCTCCTGCCCCGAGGACCGGGTGGCGGCCCAGCCGCCGACTGTGGCCAGTTCCCAACTCTGGGGATAGTGGCCCAGAGTGAAACCGTGGTCGGCCAGGGCGGACTCAACCTGGGGACCGGTTGTGCCCGGTCCGAAAACCGCAAGTCCTGAGGTTGGGTCGAAGTCGATCAGGCCCGTCATTCGTTCCAGATCGACCGAAATAACCGGTTGATCGCCTGAAGGTATGTTGACGCCACCGGTGACCGAGGTTCCTCCGCCCCAGGGCACGATTCGAATACCGGCGCTCCTGCAGGCTTCGAAAATTCGTGCGACCTCATCGGCATTCGAGGGGCGCACGACGGCGTCCGGCAGGGATGGAACGGTTCCCGAACGTATGCGGATGATGTCGATCAGACCCTGGCCGCGGGCGTGAAAGAGACGGTCCCGATCCTCGGAGCAGACCTCGCCGGGCAATGGCGGGAGGGTTCGAGTGCGTATCCCGGGAACCTTGAGTCCGGTATCGCCGAGGGCAGGCCCCGGCGGACCAATATGAGTGGTGAGCCACAGGATCAACTGGGGCGAAGGCTCGAAGGTCTCACCCTCGAAACCCCAGCCCCCGAGGCGACGACGGCGGCCTGACGGTGTTCTCATAATTGTCTCAGTATAGCGGTTATCATTGCATTACACCGCGTCGCGGCAAAAAATGCCGCAATGCGGTATAATAAGAGCATGATGAATGCCGTCGCCTTCCGCGATCCGCTGGTCTTGACCGCCTATCACGAGGCGGGGCACGCGGTGATGGCCCATCTGTGCGGTCAAATCGTCACGACGGTGGAGATTGTCGGCGACGAGGAGCACATGGGCAGCGTCTCCAGTCTCCGGTTCCTCGAAGAACCCCGATGGGGCGTGGACGAACACATGCCTTCGGCCGCGGTCGAGGCCAGGATCCTCTGTCTTGTGGCCGGAATCGCGGCGGAGAGCATCATCAATGGGGAGACATCGTGGCGGGAGCCTGAGGACGACCTCGATGAGGCCGTTCGTCTGGCGTTGCGGGTCGTCAGGTCCTGCGATCGGGTTTTGCCGTTGCTTGAAGAGGCTCGGGAACATGCCGTCGACCTGTTGGATCAACATTGGGAAGCGGTCGAGGCCTTGGCCGCCAGGCTCCTGATCCACAGGCGTCTCTCGAGAGATCAGGTACGAGATGTCGTGTCGGCATGGCTCGAACCGGAAATCACCGTGCCGGACCGGGTGGCTTAACCCCGGCCTTCGGAAGGGCCTTCGGCCCTCCCGCTCGGTGCGTTTCCCTCACCGTCAGAGGGCGGCGGCCGGCGTGGGGGCCTTACAACGGGCGTCTGGGCGGGAGGATGACATTGGCGACCAGAAGTCCGGTGACCAGGGCCGAGGCGACGACCGCTGCGGTGACGGCAGTCTCGATGCCCAGAAGAGTCTCGTGCTCCAACAGGGACATCAGGGAGCGATAACCGACGGCCCCGGGTACGAGGAGCATGATTCCCGGTACCGAAACAACGGCCGAGGGCCGGCTCAAGAATCGGGCGAATGCGTTGCCGGCGATTCCGACCAGCGCGCCACCGACGAAGGTGCCGAGTTCCGGTCCCAGAAATTGTCCCCCCAGCCGAGCGCCATAGAAGCCGATCAGACCGGCCGCCGTGATCCAGGGTGTGTCTCGGGGATGGGCCCGAAAGAGCACGACCAGGGCGAAAGCGACGGCGACGATGGCCGTCGGCTCGCTCCACGGGGGCAAGGAGACTGAGGGCAGCGTCATTGAAGGCGGCAAAAAATCCGCCGCCCGTGAACCCAGGGAGACTCCAAAACCGATCAGGAAGAACGTCATCAGCGCACCGGTCAGTCGGGCTGTGCCTGATGCGAGGTTCTGGGTTGCCAACTCCGCCATGGCGATCGTCAACGTCAATCCGGGCACGAGCACGATCAGTCCGGACAGGGTGACTACCGACGGCGAACAGCCGTAGAACGAGGCCGCAACCGCCGCGGTGATGGAAATGACCAGGGCTGCGAGAACCTCGAATACGCGCCGGGCTTCCGGACACCGAACAACGAGAATCTCCAGTAATCCCAGAGACAACCCCGCAACCCCCGCCGCAGCGAGGTCACGGGCTTCGCCACCGAAGAACCGGGCCGCACCGGCCGAGGCGACGGCAAAGGCCAGGATCATGGTCACGGGACCCCAGCGATCCGCCCCCGCCGTCACCTCTCGAACTTGTTTCTCGGCCTTCTCCAGGGTGAGGCGGCCGTTGGCGACTGCATCGGCAAGACGGTCGAGCCGGCTGAGTTTCTCGAGGTTGTAGCCGCCGGGAGCAACCCTCTCCAACGCAGTCCTCTGATGGGTTCCGGAGCCGATGCGGGCAAAGGCTACGAATTCGTCAAATCGCCGGGCATCGAAATCGGTCGTGACGTGGCTTTGAATCTGCCTCAGGTATTGGGTGAA
>JBDLIO010000394.1:0-3689 GCA_039714865.1 Acidobacteriota bacterium
GGTCAGCCATCGCGAAGCCACCCTGCTGCATCGTGGGCATGATAGGTGAGGATGAAATCGGCGCCGGCGCGGCGGAAGCTGGTGAGTAGCTCGAGCACCACCCGACGCTCGTCGATCATGTCGGCCGCAGCCGCGGCCTTGACCATCGAGTACTCGCCGCTGACGTTGTAGACGCCCACCGGCAGATCGGTGACCTCGCGCACTCGGGCCACCACGTCCAGATAGGGCAGCCCCGGCTTGACCATGACCATGTCGGCGCCCTCTTGCTCATCGAGCAGCACCTCGCGCCGAGCCTCGCGGGCGTTGGCCGGGTCCATCTGATAGCCCGCGCGGTCGCCAAACTGCGGCGCACAATCGGCCGCATCGCGGAAGGGGCCGTAGAACGAGGAGGCGTACTTCACGGCGTAGGAGAGAATGGCGGTCTGGGTGAACCCTTCGTCGTCCAGCGCTTCGCGAATGGCGCCCACCCGACCATCCATCATGTCGCTGGGCGCCACGACGTCGGCACCGGCCCGCGCATAGGCGAGCGCCGCCTCGCCCAGCAGCTCCAGGGAGGCGTCGTTGTCCACCTCCCAGCGCCCGCCCTGCCCCTGCTGGATCGGACCGCAGTGGCCGTGATCGGTGTACTCGCACATGCACACGTCCGTGACGACGAGTAGCTCGGGCACGGCCTCCTTCATGGCGCGCACCGCGAGCCTGCGCGCCGATCCGATGGTGCTTGCCGACGGCGTTACGAAGTCGTGGGAGCTCGACGAGGGTCTGATGATGCCCGAATCAGCAGTTTGGGATGGCAAACGGGGCTTGTTCTATGTTTCAAATATCAACCCGGCCGGCGGAGCGGCAGGCTATGGCGAGGAGGGATTCATTTCGAGAATCGACACCGAGGGGCTTGTGCTCGAGATGCGCTGGGTCACCGGGTTGCGGGGACCGACGGGAGTGGCCGTTCTCGAAGATCGCCTGTATGTCGTGGAACGAACCGGAGTGGCAGTCATCGATCTCGAGAGAGCCGAGATCATCGACAGGGTTCTCATCGAGAGCGACGGCGGATTCCTCAACGACCTTGCGGTCAGTCCCGACGGAACCCTCTTTGTCTCGGACAGCGGTCTTGGCATGATTCACCGGGTGAAAGCCGGGCAGACCTCTCCCTGGGTCAAGAATGAGGCCGTTGCCGGCGTCAATGGGCTTGTCGTTCGAGATGGCCGATTGGTGGTGACGACGATGGGATCCGAAGCCCTGGTATTCCTCGGCCTGGAGACCGGTGAGGTCGAGACGATTATCGAGCTGCGCCCCTTCGGTGGCGACGGCATCACCGCCGACGGCGCGGACGCCTTCCTTGTGTCCGATTTCAACGGAATGCTGCTTCGCGTGACCCCTTCGGGTGACCGTGACGTGCTCATCGATACTCGAGATGTCGGCATCAGTCTGACGGATTTTGCCTTCGCTCCAGAGCCGGGGCTGGTCGTCATTCCGACCCTCAGAGGGAACTCCCTGCTGGCCTTTGGTCTCGATCTGAATTGAGAAGGATTGGTTCTCAAGGCAACTTTCACGTGGATTCGACGTACTGCCTCTTGATGTCGAATTCGTTGGCCCGTTTCCGGGTCGGTTCGTGGGCAGTTGGTGTCTTGATCGTGGCCCTTTTCTGGGCCGGCCCGACAGTGTTCGCATCCGATTCCGGCCCCAAACCGAAATGGATTTCCACCGTTCAAGGACCGATACTCATCGACGGCGTCGTCGATGAGGCGGCATGGGATCACGCGTGGAGTACGGAGCTTCCTGTTGAGGTTCAACCTGGAGAGAACACTCCGGCGCCGGTACGAACTCAGGTTCTGGTGACCTACTCGAAAACGGAACTCTATGTCGCGTTCCGCGCCTTCGATGACGAACCCGAGGCCATCAGGGCTCACCTGAGTGACCGGGACCAGGCGTGGAGCGACGATTGGGTCGGTGTCGTGTTGGATACTTTCAACGACGAACGGCGGAACTACCTTTTGGTGGTCAATCCTCTCGGTGTTCAAATGGACAAGATCGAGGCGGGGTCCAACGGTGGCGCCGTCTGGGACGGTATCTGGTATTCAGCGGCCGAGATCTTCGACTGGGGGTGGTCGGCGGAGATGAAGATCCCCTTCTCGACGCTGCGCTTCCAGCGCTCGGACGGTCCGCAGACGTGGGGTTTTGACGCCATCAGGGGGTGGCCCCGCAGTGTCTCTCGTCAGATGGGGGCGTTTCCCAGAGATCGCAACAACAACTGCTACCTCTGCCAGTCGATCAAAATCGAGGGGTTCGAGGGCGTGTCTCCGGGGAAGAACCTGGAGATCGTACCCACTCTGACTGCGGCGCGGAACGAAGAGCGCACCGATTTCCCCGAGGGTCCATTTAATCTCGAAGAAGACGACGTACAGTTGGGCATCACCGCTCGATGGGGTCTGACTCCCAACCTGACCATGGCGGGTACGGTCAATCCCGATTTTTCCCAGGTCGAAGCCGATGCCCGCCAGATGGACATCAACCAGAACTTTGCTCTTTTCTTTCCCGAGAAGAGACCCTTCTTCATGGAGGGGGCGGATTTTTTCGAGACCAACCTCAATGTCGTCTACACCAGGATGATGCATGACCCTGCCTGGGGCCTGAAGCTGACGGGGAAAGAGGGGGGAAATACGATCGGCGCCTATGTCGTCGAGGATGATGTCACCAATATCATCATCCCCGGCAGCCAGGGTTCCGACGCAACTTCGCTGGAAAGGTCCAACACTTCGACCGTTCTGCGCTACAAGAGAGACATCGATAACCGCTTCACACTGGGCGCCCTGGTGACCGATCGAGCGGGCGGGGATTATTACAATCGGGTCGCCGGAATCGACGGGGACCTCAGGCTGTCGGACACCGATAGGCTCTTCGCGCAGTTTCTGGTCTCGGACACCCGCTACCCGAATGCGATTTCCGAGGAATTCGAACAGAGCGAAGGAGCCTTCGACGACTGGGCTGTTGACCTGCTCTACTCACACCAGACCCGTACCTGGTCGTTCTGGGGATTGTATCGGGACGTGGGCGAAGGCTTCAGGGCGGACCTCGGTTTCATGCCCAAGGTTGACTATCGCCAGAGTGAAGTCGGCGCCGATTACACCTGGATCGGAGAGGACGCCGACTGGTATTCCCGGATTGTCCTGATCAGCATGTTCAACTATGTCGAGGACCAGGCGGGTCATTTGTTGAGGAGCGAAGCGGCTCTCCGTTTCAATTATGAGGGTCCGCTCCAGAGTCACGCTTACCTCCGGCCCAGCCGGGTCCGTGAGGCCTTTGGCGGGCAGATCTTCGACCTTGAGGAGATCTTCCTGCACATCTGCCTCAAACCAGACCGGCACAGCCACGCGTGGATCAACATCATCGACGGTGACCGGATTGACTACACCAATATTCAGGCCGGGGAGCGCCTCAATGTCGATGCCGGGTTCTGGTACCGGTTCGGAGCCCATTTTCGGATTGAACCCCATTTCATAGTCGAGGACATGGACGTCGACCAGGGCCGGCTTTACGAGGCCAGGATCGGGCAGCTCGAGGCTTCATGGCAGTTCAATGCGCGAGCCTTCGTCAGGGCCATCGTGCAACACGTCGAATACGACTTCAACACCGTTCTCTATTCGGACGGGCGCGATCCCAAGTTTGAGCATCTCTTCACCCAGTTGCTGTTCTCC
>JBDLIO010000395.1:0-3687 GCA_039714865.1 Acidobacteriota bacterium
GAAAAAGCAAAGGCGTCGGTTTGGTTCAAATCGCAAGGCGGACTGCAGATGGAAGGTGCCAGGCCGTTGGCGACCCCCGGGGGCCGGGTTCGGCTGCCGTCGTCGGTTCAGTGGGTTCTGATCTGGAAGGTGCGGCTGGGGACAGCACCTTTTCCGGACGGGAATCGACCAAGGAGATCATTCAATGAATATGCACAAGGGACCTCCGATCATCGGACAGTTGATCGCCGAGCACGAAATCATAGAAAGAGTCGTCGGTTCGTTTTACCGCTGGGCGACCGAGGGGCAGGAGACAGACTCCGGTGCCCGAGCGACCTACATCGCCTTTTTCAGGGTGTGGGCGAAGGGTTTTCACCATCAGCAGGAGGAGACCATCCTCTTCCCGGCCCTGGTCGAGAAGGTGGAACTTCCCTCCGACCGTGGACCCCTCAAGATACTGACCGACGAACACGAACGTGAAGTGGAGTTGGTCTCACAGTTGGAGAGTGCCGATCAGGGTGAATCGACCCTGGCGGTGGCACAGGAACTGGCCCATCTTTTGTGGATGCACATCGACAAGGAAAACAGTGTGATTTTGCCGGAGGCCGGCGAACGCCTGGTCAGGGCGGGTATCGGTTCGCTCGAGGGCCTGGCCGAGGGCCCTGACGAAGTGGCCGTCCGGGAGGCGGTCGAGCCGCTGGTCGCCCGATGGACGCCGCTTGAGGACGACGATCTTTATCGAGGGGACGGGTGCATGGCCTGCTCGGCCTACGGTGACACCTGCGGGGGCATTGAAAAGGAATGGTGGAACGCCTGGGAGTGGGAACAACACCTTTCCTACGAGGAGTAGTGATGGCGATACTTTTCAAGGCCACTCGCAAGCTCGAAAACCAGATCGACGAATACCTGGATACGGTCAGCCAAGGATTGATTGTCTTCGGCGAAGGTGTCAGGCATTACCTGGAGCGTGACTCCACCCGCTTCGAAGAGCGGATCAAGGCCATCGAACGCCTCGAGGGCACGGCAGACAGCCTGCGCAGATCAATCGAAGGCGGCCTCTACGGCTACAGCCTGATTCCTGAGCACCGGGGAGACGTTCTGCAACTCTTGGAGAGCATCGACGATTTGATCGACATGGCCAAGGAGACGCTCAATCAGTTCCTGGTGGAGCAGCCCTTCATTCCGGAGTCGCTCAACCGGCATTACACCGAATTGGTCCACACATCGATTCAGGCCGGTGAGGCGGTTATTGTGTCCACCCGCGCATTTTTCAAGAACCTGAGTGCGGTCAAGGACCACCTTCACAAGGTCTACTTCTTCGAGAAGGAGGCGGATGCCATCGGCAATCGGCTCAAGTTGGCTGTCTTCCAATCAGACGAGCTGGAGCTTGCCCAGAAGATGCACCTTCGGTATTTCGCCCTCCATATCGACAACATCGCCGATGAAGCCGAGTCGGTCGCCGACAGGCTGACGATTTTTGCGATAAAGAGGACGCTTTGAAAGCTGTCGGCAAGAACAGAGGAATAGCCACAAAGAGGCACAAAGAGGCACAAAGAGAGGAAAGGACTCGACCGATTGGCTTGCCTTCCAAAAGGAACACTGATCGATGACGCTGTTCTTCTTCTCCAGCGGGATATTCCTGGGGTGGTCCCTTGGCGCCAACGATGCGGCCAATGTTTTCGGGACTGCGGTCGGTTCAAAGATGCTCCGCTTCAAGACGGCGGCATTGATCGCTTCGGTCTTCGTCGTAGTCGGGGCCGTCGCCGGGGGCAACGGAACCGCCGATACACTCGGAAGGTTGGGTGCGGTCAACGCCCTCGCCGGGTCCTTTACGGTGGCTCTGGCCGCTGGGGTGACGGTTTTCTGGATGACTCGTCTTTCGTTGCCCGTCTCCACCTCACAGGCGATCGTCGGTGCGATCGTCGGCTGGAATCTTTTCTCCGGGTCTCCGACTGATGGTGGAACGCTGAGCAAAATCGTCTCGACCTGGGTCCTCTGTCCGATCCTTGCCGGTGTGTTGGCTGCCGGACTCTACAGCGGCCTCCGGTTTGTGCTCACCAGAGCCCATGTGCACCTCCTTCAGATCGACTGGTGGACGCGGGTCGGACTGGTGCTGGTCGGCGCTTTCGGGGCCTACAGTCTGGGCGCCAACAACATTGCGAACGTCGTTGGAGTTTTTGTTCCCGCGCAGCCCTTCGCCGACCTTGAGTTGTTTGGCCTGATCGCGGTGTCGGGCACACAGATCGTATTTTTCCTCGGTGGACTGGCCATAGCGGTCGGGATCTTCACCTATTCGAAAAAGGTCATGGACACGGTTGGTTCGAGCCTGATGAGAATTTCGCCGGAGGCGGCCCTGGTCGTGGTTTTGGCTCAGGCCATTGTGCTCTTCGTCTTTGCTTCGGAAGGTCTGAAGCAGTGGCTCATCGCTCAGGGCTTGCCGCCGATTCCCCTGGTACCTGTCTCCAGTTCACAGGCGGTGGTTGGTGCAGTGATCGGCGTTGCCCTCGTTCGGGGTGTTCGGGAGCTGGATTGGAAAATGTTGGCAGGCATTGCCCTGGGTTGGGTGGCGACCCCGGTGATTGCAGCATTGATCTCCCTGACGGCCCTCTTCGTTGTGCAGAACGTCTTCGACCAGACGGTGTGCAGGCCACAAGGGCCCTCGACTGCCTCAGTTTCCAATCGGTAAGGATGAAGGGGTCGAAAAGGTCAAAGGGTCAAATCTCGCAGAGGTCAAACGAACCGCGAGGTCATTTCGGTTCAACGGTGTTCTTGTTTCTTCCCGATGAAATTAGTGCATTCCCGGCTTTTCCCTTGACGAATCCGAGAATCATAATATTGTTGGGTGATGAGTGATCAATCACCCGATTTTGACGAATTCACCGCGCGGATGTCGGATCCCTACTCCTGCGCCTTGATGCGCGACTACATCGCCCATTTTGCCAATCCTGTGCGCCTGAAGCTGTTGTGCCGGCTGGTGCGCGGCGGACGGCTGTGCGTCAACGAACTGGTCGAGGTCACCGGCGAAAAGCAATCGACGGTCTCGCAGCAGCTGAAACAGTTGCAGATGGCCCGGATGGTCCACCGCCAACGGGAAGGGAACCGTGTTTATTATTCGGTCTCCGATCCGGTGGTCGAGGACACCATGCGCTTCTTCTCGAGCATCGCGGAACGCGTCGACAAGTTTCAGGGTGGCCCGTTGGGCTGGGAATGAACTGGCAGAGCCTGCTTCTGGTCTTGATCGGTCTCGGGGTCGGAATGGCGGCTGCATTCACAGGGCTCGGCGGCGGGATCGTCATGGTGCCCCTGCTGTTGGCCCTGGGTTATGAGGCCCAGAAGGCGGTCGGAACCTCGTTTCTTGCCATCCTGATCATTTCGGTGTCCGCCCTCGCCGCCCACGGCAAGTTGGCCAACGTCGACTGGAAGATGGGACTTCTCCTGGGAGTCGGCGGCATCGTCGGGGCGCAGATCGGCGCTCGCCTGGTCGAGCACGTCTCGACCGCAGGTTTCCGCAAGGTCTTCGCCGTGCTGCTGGTTGGCGTCGGGGTGTATTTCTTCGCCAAAAGCTAGAAGGCTGGAATGCTGGGACGCTGGGATGCCCGACCCGGGCACGGCACGCCGTGCCCCTTCGCGGCCCCGGCCCTGGTCACGCGACGTTGAGGATGAACCCAAAAGCCAAGAGCGCCCTCTCCAACGGGCGTGCGGGGGCAG
>JBDLIO010000396.1:0-3685 GCA_039714865.1 Acidobacteriota bacterium
ATAAACGCTGCAATCAATAATAGAGCCAACAGAATCGTGGTATGTCTTCGTTGCATCAATAATCCTCTAGAACCCGCCTGGGTAGTATCCCGAAATCGTTCTCACATCAACACCCTTTCGCTCGATCTCGACCTCGATTTCCCGCATTTCGTCCGATGGGCGCGTTGAATTCGAGGTGTAGGCCAGGATGTACTGCGTCCTCAGCTCTTCGTCAATCTCCTCGTAGATCCTGTCCAGCTCGTTCTTCTTCGCCACAAAAAACGACCGTCCGCCGGACAGCTTTGCCAGCGTTTTCAAATGGTGCCGCGTCAATACCTTCCTGGAGGGAAGGTCGATGCCGATGGTGTAGACCGTCACTCCCGAGCGCACGACGAAGTCCTTGAGCGCGTTGAAGGAGTATTTCGAGGCGGTATCTTCCCCGTCGGTGACGACGACCATGGCCTTGCGGCCTCGAATGCCGGAGAACTGAAACAACCCCATGATCGTGGCGTCATACAGCGCGGTCGAACGATCGGCATAGAGGGCCAACAGCGCATTTTCCAGGGTTCCAAAATCTGCCGTGAACGGCGCGAGGATGTCCGGCCTGTCCGAAAAGGTCTCGATAAACGCCCGGTCGCGGGGCCTCAAGAGCTTTCGAAGAAAACCCATGACGACTCTCTGCACGATCGGCAGCGTCGTCTGCATCGAACCCGAGGAGTCGATGACTATGCCGAGGCGAATGGGGAGATTCTGGTGCAGGGAAACGTGTGAAATATCCTGAACGACGCCATCTTCAAGGACACGAAAGTCTTCGGGAGACAGATCACGGACCGGCTTGCCCCCGCGATCGAGCACGGTCACGGGCAACTCGACGGAGGTCACCTCGACCACACTTCCAAATTCAGGGGCGTTGACAAACTGAAGGTCCTCCGCCTCGGATCCGTCGTGCAACGTCGCCAGCGCACGCAGGTAGCCCATCTCCCCCGGCACCGCGCCGATTTCGACCCAGGCTTCAAAAGGCTCCTGATAGAGCGTCGTCAAAAGGCGGTCATTCCAGTAGACTTCAAGTTTCTCCAACGGTGCGTCCGACGGAGTATTCATGGTGACGTTGACCTTCACCTTCCGGCCGTTGACATCCTCGGCCGATACCGGCTGGAGCTGCAGGAAAAACCGTTCCCGCCCCACATTGAGGACGTTTTCGGCCCGGGCCATTTCCTGACCCTCTCGGTCGAGTGCGACGACGGTGATAGTGGTCAACCGGGGCAAGGGGCCCAGATCGAGATCCACGTCGAATGGCGCCTTGTTCTTCGTGAGAATCTCTCGTCCGTCAACCAAGAAACGAACCCGTGCAACATCTCGTCGCGTCACAGCTTCGAATCGTTGGATGCCGCTGATGGCCTCTCCGTGCGGCCCGACCAGGGTCAGGACCGGCTCGTCTTCCGGTTCTTCAACCTTCAGATGTTGGACCAGGCGCTGCCGCCTTTCCATGGCCGCATCCCGAGCAGCCTCGGCCATTTCGAGATCGGCTTCGAAAGGTTGCTCCAGAATGCCGGCGTGGGCCGAATGAACATCTTCGATCTTGAGCCGAACCAGATAAGCACCGGGCCTGAGGAAACGTTCGATCAACAGCACGAGCCTGTCTCCCGCCGCAGGCACGGAAAAGAGGTAACGAAAACGGTCGACCATTTGATCGTCCCTGGAAATCTCGCCCACGACATCGACCTGGATAACCTCGACGTCACCGACCTCTGTGGTACTCAGAAGATTCGCCGGAACCTTCAGGTCAAAGCCCATTCGGACCTTGCCGCCCTCGAGCCCCCGTTCCGCCTCACTGAGAGAAAAGTCCATGTCGACGACATCGTCATCCAGTGTCAGGGCCGAGAAATCCATGAACCGCTGGGACGATGATTCAGGCCCCGCCCGTTCATTCGTCGGCAAGTGGTACATCGCCTGCATGAACAAGGGATCTTTGGACCACCGCGCCGCCCGGTTGATCCAACCGAGGATCTGGTCGCCGTCCGCACAGCGATACTCCGGCCGGCTCATGAGGCTGGCGCCCCCCAACGTCAATTCCTGCCAGGCTCTCGAAGTGTACAGCGCATCCTTGCCGTCAAATGTGTTCCACATTTTGAAATAGCCGATACCGTCCGGCTTATAGAACACCACGGCCACGTCCTCGCCCAAGCCCTCGATGTACTGCCAACCCCAGATATCCAGGGGGTGGAAAATCTCATCGCACCGAGACAACAGTTGCATGTCCGGCGGCCCATGAATCAAAAGAACACGGGCGCGATCATTGTTCAGGTTCCGGAACAACTCCCTGGCCAGGGCCAGCCGCTGTTGGTACATCTGTCTGAAGCGAACGCCATAACCGGTCTGTCGGCCCCACAGGACCCACAGTCTCTCTGAAAAAACCCTCCGTTGGGCCTCAGTCTGCAGTTTGAGAAAGGCTTCTTTCTGTTCTTTCGAGATCAGCGGGAAGACCTCATCCTGGATCCAAACACGCCAGTGTTCAGGGAGATCCTTGACCTTTGGCTTGGGGGAACCCGCATCGACGACCTGGGGCAGGAGGCCCGCCATCACAAATCCGACCAAAAGACACATTCGCATCCAGAGGCCGGCGCTGCGGTAGCCCGTTCTCATGCCCCCATCCCCTTCCGAATGAAACTGAAGATCCATGTGCCCTTGATGTGCCACTTCCCTCTTCCAGGTTACTACTGCCTATCAATACGGAAAGTGCCTCTGGGGGTTGCGGGATAATGCTGTCATCTGAGAGCTTCTTTGGTTCAGGTCTGCAGGACTCCCACCTTGAAATCCTCGATCTGTCCCTGATGGGCTGCGGCTTCAATGCTCCTGGAAATAATGGTCCGGGTCTCCCTGGGATCGATGATCTCGTCGAACCACTGCCGGGCGGCGGCATATCTTGGTTGGGCAGCGGCCCAGTACCGGGCCTTGATCTCCTCCAGGAGGGTGGCCTTTTCTTCTTCAGAAATCTCGTCACCCCGGTTTTTCAGCTGGATCGCCAGGAGGGTCTTTGAGGCCTGGTCACCACCCATCACCGAGATCGACGCAGAGGGCCATGCGTAGAAAAACCGGGCGCCGTAGGCACGACCACACATCGCGTAGTTCCCCGCGCCGAAGGAATTTCCGACGAAGATCGTGATCTTCGGGACGACCGAATTGGCAACCACATTGACCAGCTTGGCCCCATCCTTGATGATTCCCTCTTGCTCAGACTTCGAACCGACCATGAAACCGGTGACATCTTGAAGGAAGAGGATCGGAATGCCTTTCTGGTTCATCAGAGAGACAAAACGAGCAGCCTTGTCTGCCGCCTCGCTGTAGATGACGCCACCGATCTGCATCTCCCGGTTACCGGCCTCGAGGCCTCGCCTCCGGTGAACGATCTGGCGCTGGTTGGCGACGATGCCGACGGCCCAGCCATCGATTCGGCCGGTTCCGCAGATCAGGCTCCTGCCGAAAGTCGCCTTGTATTCGGTGAATTCAGATCCGTCGAGCAGACAGGCCAGGAGTGCATGGGTGTCGTAGGGTTTGGCCCGATCGACGGGGATTGCGCCGAGAACGTCGTCGGCTTCAACCTCCGGAGCCTTCGGTTCTCGCCGGTCAAAGGGCGCCATTGTCGGACGGGCCAATTCCCCGATTCGTGCCCGGATGTGGTCCAGCGCCGATCGATCGTCCGGAAACC
>JBDLIO010000397.1:0-3677 GCA_039714865.1 Acidobacteriota bacterium
GCCTCTTCCATGAGGTCACACCGGCCTACAGCGCCCTTCGTTGCCTTGATTGCCACGGACCCGATACTCGCCTTGATTGGGCCGGCCTCGGCTACACCGGCGACCCCCTGGCTCAGATACTTCAACCATCACATTGATGGTGCTTTCCTCGTTATCGGCGGACCTTCGGGTCCGCCTTTTTTTTCTGCTCCCCGAACCCAATCTCGCACCTTCTTCTAATTGAGACTGCATTCCAACACTAATCAAGATATTCTGTCGAAATACCGTTGAAACCCGCAACGGCAGGCACTCTAAGCCGAGATACTGTCGCATTTAATATTTGAGTGGTTGTTCATATCACAACTGCATGAAATTCCACTTGTGACATATTCTTGACACAATCAAATGAGATCAGTAGCTTGTGGGCATGAGCACGAGGGACTGCCTCCGCCGAACCCGAACCCCCTATCATTGAGGGGCACTCGGCCGTCCCGGGCGGATGGCAAAGCAACCCACATTTCCCCAAAACAGAACAATGATTCCGATTTTCGGATTAATTTTTGGTTTCAGGAAGGATCAAGGAGGTGACTGATATGAGACGGAGCATACTGTTGGCGCTCATCGTCATGGCCTGCGTCATTGCAGTCCCGGCTTTTGCCGGCGACGACGCAATGTGCGCAGAGTGCCATGACGAGGCAGCCGCCGGAATGAAAAACCAGATCCACATGCGGATCCACAGCTTCGAGGTAGATGGTCGCGACGTCGGTTGCACCGGGTGCCACGGAGACGGTGAGGCCCACATGGAGGAAGGCGACGCAAGCCTGATCAATACCTTTGCCGAAGGCGAAGACACGCAGGCCTGTGTCGATTGTCACCAAAACAAGAACCAGACCGAATGGGCAGCCTCGACTCATGCGATGGAAGGCCTGGCCTGCACGGACTGCCACGACATCCATACCCGCAACAACCCTCTCGACAGTTGCAAGTCGTGTCACATTGAGGTCTACGTTGAGTTTGAGCTTCCCAATCACCACCCTGTGCGTGAAGGGAAAATGACCTGCGCCGACTGCCACGATCCCCATCTTGCGACCGAGGCACAGCTTCGGACCCACACCAGGGTCAACGATTTGTGCTACGAATGCCACCAGGCCAAAGAAGGCCCCTTCATCTTTGAGCACGAACCGGTTGTCGAAGACTGCCGCTTGTGCCACCTGCCGCACGGTTCGGTCGCCGAGGGTCTCTTGACCGCCGGTGAGCCGATGTTGTGCTACCAGTGCCACGAGATGCACTTCCATGCCGGGCTGCTCAGCCCCGACGAGCCTATCGACGTCGGTGGGACAGAACGTGAAAACCCGTGGGGCGCCGACGGCATGACCGTGGCCTTCACTTCAAAATGCAGCCAATGTCACTCCCAGATCCATGGAACCGACCTGCCGTCCCAGACGGTCTCGAGCGGCGGCCATGGAATGGTGCGGTGAGGAAGGAGGGACGATCATGAAATTTGCACTTCGTACGCTTTTGATCGTGGCCCTCGCGGCCATGCCACTCACCGCCGGCGCCGATGATCTCGAAGAGGTCTTGGGCGACGATTTCAGCCAGGACTTCGCGGGCGCCTTCCAAATGGGCGGCTGGGGCGCCGAGGCTGAAGGATCTCCGGACAAGGTCAGTGAATTCGAACCCGATGACGGATCGCCGACTCTGGCGTTCCTCGCCGACAGTCACAATGGCTGGGGCAGCCTGTCGATCGGATACGATTTCAACCACAAGAACGACAACAACGGCCACCTGGACTTCGACCTCGGCCGCATGGTGCGTTCGCACACGACTTACAACAAGTTCATGCACCGCAATATCCATGACCACATGGAGAACCTGGAAGCGACGTCGTTCAATGGCAAGGTCGTGATTCACACGGACTTCGATCCTTTCCAGGAATACGGCATCAACTACGAGCGTTTCGAGCATCGGACCGAGTTCCAGTTCGACATGCTGTCGGCTCTGACCCTGGCCGTTGAATACCGCGACCAGAAGCGCAACGGTCACAAGCAGGCCTTCACGGCCTCACACTGTGACACCTGCCACGTCAAGTCGCAGGACCACAAAGTTGACGAACGGACACGGGACGCCAAGTTCGAGGCGATCGTCGGCTGGAAGGGCGGAAGCCTGGTCGGGTCGTGGAACCACCGAACCTTGAGCCACAGTCCGCAATCCGTGAACACCGTGTTCGACGATGCCGTACATCCCGAACTGAGGGTTCCGGTTTTCGACAACCGGCTGCAGTACGACTCTGATGTCGGTACCGTCCCTGCGGACCTCTGGCCCAACCAGGAAAAATCGGTCGGACGCCTGGACCTCAACCTCAACAGTGTCGCCGGTTTTGCCGTCAACATCGGGGGCGTGCTCCAGGACTCCAAAAACAAATACACCGGCTATCGGGCGACCTACAAGGGTACCGCCCTCAACGCTGCCCGTGCCTTCGGCACCAAAACACGGCTGCGTTGGCGTGCCAAATACTACACCCTGGACAACGACGACGTTTGGGTTGACGTCAACGACCGGCCCGCAACGGCTGGGCCGCACGCCGGGCTCACCTACGAAGACTGGACCGGACAGAACTTCGACCACACGCGCCTGTCGGTGATGGACCGCAGCGTCTTCGAATCAAAGCTGGACCTCAGCTACAGAATGTCGAAGAAGGGCGGCACTTTGCGTTTCGCCTGGGATTATTCGATCAACGATCGTGATCATTTCCAGGTACTGCCCAACGAAACCGATACGACCAAGAACACCCTCGGCATCTACTGGAGAGCCCGCCCGGGCAAGAGCTTCAAGCTCAACGCTTATTACAAGCATTCCGAGATCACCAATCCCTTCATGCTGATCGACGGCGCCTGCTCCACCTCGGTCACAGGTTCCAACTCCAATCCCTGGGATCCCAATGCGACAGCCCAGTACTACCAGTTCCAGGATGACAGGATCGCCGAAACGACGGCGTCACCGTCATCATCGGACGAGTTGAAGCTCGGCTTCACCTGGATGATCGGTTCAAAGACGACCCTGAGCGGCACGTACAAGAACTGGGACGGCGACAATGGAGACGGCGACCTCACCGAATGGTCACGGACCAGCGACAACGGCGTGCTGACACTGTGGTCCGGCCCGACCGAGACCTTCAGCTGGTACCTCGGTTATGCAATGACCAACTCCGATTTGAATGCACCAGTCTGCATCCCGATCTTTGATGGTTGAGCAGGCACAGTCATGGGAGGCCAGGATGGCTTCCAACGCGACATGCTTTCTCAGGAAACCGAGACTTCCACCATCGTTGCCGGAATCCGTATCACCCCTTCGAAGAAGTTCAACCTCGGAATCAACGTTTCACAGACGGACTCCGAGCAGGGACTCGACCCGTTCGATCTGCCTGCTCCTGATTACGTCGATACGCACTCGTCGATGAGCTTCGACCTGACCAACTCGCACCTCTATTCAATGATTGACGTCAGCCGACTGGATGTGAATGCTGACGCCAACCTCAAGTTCACCAATGACTTCTGGCTGAACTTCTACTATCGCTACAGCGACTTCGAGGACAACATCACGCTGTTCGGAGACATGAACGGCTCGATTCACATCTTCGGCGCCTATCTGGGCTGGGCTTTCTAAGACCAACCTTTTTCAGCTCAAGCCCCGCCATCCGG
>JBDLIO010000398.1:0-3668 GCA_039714865.1 Acidobacteriota bacterium
ACCAGAACTCAGGAGCGCATAGCGGTCGTCGAGATGGGCATAGGCATGGATCGACACCGCGCTGACCTCATAGGTCCCATCGAATGCCTTGGAATTCAGGGTTTCGATATCGGACAATACGTGCTCGAACCGGTAGGCGCCGGTGTCGATCAACTCTTTGGCCAATGCGTAGAACATGAATGCGTCGTCGGAATCAGGCGAATGTGCCACTCGAATCAGGGTCATCGTGCCTCCACCCCGGGATGCCGGGGCGCATATGGTAGCAGGGCATAGAACGTTCAACTTTCAACGTTGAGCGTTCTCCCTGTCCTGCCTCCCAGCTTTTGTGCTACCGTTCGCCCAATGAGTGACGACCGCATCTACCGCATCACCTTCATGAACCAGGGCGAGGTCTACGAAATCTACGCCAGCAACGTCGGCCAGGGGGAGATGTTCGCCTTCATCGAGGTCGAAGAGCTGATCTTCGGCGAACGATCCCAGATCCTGATCGACTCCTCCGAAGATCGGCTGAAGAACGAGTTCAAAGGGGTCCGGCGCACCCACATCCCGATCCATTCGGTCGTGCGGATCGACGAGGTTGACCGCGCGGGCGCCGGACGGATTCGAAACGGCGAGGGCAAGGTATCCAGCTTCCCGATGCCGCTGATCGCCCCGCGCGGCCCGAAGGACAAGAGCTGAGGCCAGAGGGACTTGGGGTCAGGGGTTAACAACTCCGAACTTCGAAGAAGCGAGGCAACAACCAAGCCGACGTCATACAAATAGCTGTAGCTGGAGGGTTTGCCGGTGATCGCACACTGTGGGGTTTTCCCGAGCCCGAGCCCGTGCCCGACTCTTCTCAGGTTCGGCCCCAACTGAAAAATCCATAGGAGCGATTGCCTGGGCCCAGCTTCATGGGGCGGGAACAAACACATATCGGGAACGGTAACGGGCACGGGCTCGGGTTTAAACCGGACCGCTTCCTTTTGGTTCCGGCTCCGGATCACGGAGACCCGATGGCTCCGAAACATCCTCCGGCATAGATCGTAAGAGAACCAATGATCAACCGGGAGCAATTGATGACGATCAAGCCTGGCGCCCGCAGGTTCTGGCGTGAGTGGCTTCGCCCGGTCATCGTCGTCATCGTGATCGTGACGTCCTTCAGATCGGCCATCGCCGACTGGAACGACGTGCCCACCGGTTCTATGAAACCGACGATCCTCGAGGGCGACCGGATCTTCGTCAACAAGCTGGCCTATGACCTCCGCGTTCCCTTCACCTTGCTGCGCCTGGCATCCTGGGGTCACCCGGATCGAGGCGACATCGTCGTTCTCTACTCGCCCGGGGACGAGACACGTCTCGTCAAGCGGGTTGTCGGGTTACCCGGCGACACCGTTGCCATGACGGGCAATAGGCTGATCGTCAACGGCGAGCCCGTCCCGTATCAAATTGACCGGGCGCCGGAGGCGGTCATCGACGAGACCTTCCCCGGCCGGTTCGTCGTCTTCGAGGACCTTGGAGAGGTCGTCCACCCCGTGATGCTGACGCCTGGAACCTCCTCGGCCGGCACCTTCGGCCCCGTGATGGTCCCCGAAGACCGTTATTTCGTCATGGGAGACAACAGGGACCGAAGCTTCGACTCCCGCCATTTCGGCCTTGTCGACCGAAGGGCGATCGTCGGCCACGCAACGGCGGTAGCAGCCTCGGTCAACCTCAATCACGGCTTCCGTCCCCGATGGAAGAGATTCTTCACCGCCCTGAGGTGAAGAAGCTATCCGCTGTCAGCTGTCAGCTTCGTGAGAGCGCTCATCTCCCCTGCGGTCTCAAAGGAGTATCATGGGCGCAGGAGGCTTCTATGTGCGACAACACCATGGTGATGGAACCCTGCCAACCGATTGCCGAGGGCACGCCTGCTCTTTCTGACCACGATGTCGGGCACCTCCTGTCCCACGTCGACGATTGGTCGACCGACGACGGTTGCATCGAGAAGGTCTACCGATTCGAAGACCATTATCAGACGATGGCCTTCGTCAACGCGGTCGCCTGGATATCCCACCGCGAAGATCACCACCCGGAAATGGTCGTCGGCTACAACGCCTGTACGCTGCGCTACAGCACACACACGGTCAACGGCCTGTCCCGCAACGATTTCCTGTGTGCGGCCAAGGCGGACCACCTGGTGGAGTCATGAGACGGTTGGCTGCAATGATCCTGCCGGTCGCCGCACTGGTCTCGACGGCCTGCGGGCCGCCGGATCCCGAGACCCTGTACGTTGATCTTGGCTGTCCCCGGTGCCACGGTTTTCAACAGGAGGGCAACCGCTACGGCCCCACACTCAAAGGGCTCAGCGAGCACTGGGACTCTGAGCAGGCAGTCGTCACCTATCTGCGCAACCCGGCCGAGATCGTCGAGAACGACCCCCGCCTCAAGGCGCAGGACGCCGATTATGACCTGAAGATGCAACCGGTCGCCAGCAGAAGCGACGAAGACCTGGCCGTCCTCGGCGCCTGGCTTCTGACGAAGGAATGATCGATTGAACCGTGCGGCCCAATGCCTGTCTGCCGTCCTTGCGACAACCGCTGTGGTCATCGCCTCGACCGGTGAAACCCAGACCACACCGGTCTGTGGCTACACGGTTGTCAACAGCTACCCCCACGACGACACTGCATACACCCAGGGTCTTGTCTACCGGGACGGCACGCTCTTCGAGGGCACGGGCCTCTTCGACGGGGACTCGTCAATCCGGCGCGTGACCCTGGAAACAGGAGTCGTCGAACAGATCCGAAATCTCGACGACGCCTATTTCGGCGAGGGCGTCACCCTGGTCGGCGACCGGCTGATTCAATTGACCTGGCAGTCGCAGATCGCCTTCCTGTGGGACCGGCTCACCTTCGAACCCGTCGGCCAGTTCAGCTACACCGGCTCAGGCTGGGGACTGACGGACGGCGCCGGGCGCCTGATCATGAGCGACGGTTCCAGCACGTTGCGGTTCCGTGATGCCGACACCTTCGCGATCATCCGCGAGGTTGAGGTCCGAGAGGGGATCAATCCGGTCACCAACCTCAATGAACTGGAGTTTATCCGGGGAGAAATACTGGCCAACGTCTACCAAACCGATCTGATCGCCCGGATCGCACCGGACACCGGCCGAGTCATCGCCTGGATCGACCTCGAAGGGCTGTTGGACCCGGCGCCACCAACCGCTGAAGTCCTCAACGGCATCGCCTTCGACGAGGCGACCGAACGCCTCTTCGTCACCGGCAAGTTCTGGCCGACCTTGTTCGAGATCGAACTGACCGATTGTCCGCCGCTGCCGTTGTTCTCGGACGATTTCGCATCCGGAAACACCGAAGGCTGGGATACTTGGATGTCGGCAGCCTCGGCAAACAAGAGCGCCCAATAACCCAGATCGGGACGTGCCGTACACAGCCTTTCCCTCCCGCAGGCTTCCTGGTAACGGTTTCGCCTCGGGAAAGGCTGTGTGGGGCAATCCCCGGCGAGCGCATCAGCAATCGAGTATTGGCCGACACCGCGACCGTCATCAGCGCCCCAACACCAGCGCCGGACCAATCGTAGACAACGGTGAGGTGTTTCAATCATGAGAAAAGCCCTTCTGTTCGCCGCTCTCATTCTTCTTCTCATCACGCCGGTGGTCCATCCGGCGGAGGATCAGAAAATGGACCGCTATTTTC
>JBDLIO010000399.1:0-3666 GCA_039714865.1 Acidobacteriota bacterium
AGCCTCAATTGCGCGGCCCACGGCCACGAAGGCGGCCTGCTGGACATCGTCGATGTCTCCGGTTTCTTCTCCGAAAGACACCACGAAGGCGGAGTCGCCGTCGTAGCGGGTGTGCGTGGGTCGAATGCAGGCACCCATGGCGTCGTGGGCTCGGATCGCTACGCGTCGCAGCTCGTTGCGGTCGGCGATCCCGGCGTCGGTCGCCACGCACACGAGGGTCGTGTTGTCCTGGGGTGGACCCTCCGGCATCTCCATTGAGGCGTGGGGGCCGCCGGTGAGCGACTCGCCCTCCAAGGTGAACACGTCGCCGACGGCGTTGAGCACCACGAGTGCACCAACGGTTGCCCCCTCGATGCTCACCGCCGCCGAGCCGATTCCGCCAAAACGCATCGCGTCCTCGCCGCGCCATCCGGCGACGGTTGTTCCCGATCCCGCGCCGACCCTGCCCAACGGGACCGGATCCTCGCTGCGGGCCCGGTAGGCGGCGACGCCGTCCTCGGGACCAGGTCGGCGGGGCGGGTCACCGGTCATCAAATCGAACACGATCGCCGATGGGACGATCGGTACCGGTCCCACCGGGGTGGGCGCGCCTCTGCCTTCCTTCTCGATCTCGTCGCTGATCCCAGAGGCGGCGTTGAGGCCGAACGCAGACCCGCCCGAGAACATCAAGGCGTTAACGGTGACCGGTTTGATCGCGGTGCCGAGGGCGTCGGTCTCCCGGGTACCCGGGGCACCGCCACGGACGTCGACGGCAACCCGCTGACGGGGATCGACGGGAGGGAGACGCCGCTTTACGGACCGGTCAGCGAGATAGATCCCGACACTTGCGATACCGATTTCTCGCTCGAATCGGCCGCGAGGGGAGAGGTCATCTGGGTCAACGCGGACTGCGGCAGGGAGATCGAGCTCTATCTCAACAGGACCCTCTGCGGGATGACCGCCGCGACGCTTGAAGACTTCATGACGGGAACGTACGGGAGAGAGACGAACGTCAAGTGGCTCGTCGGGACGGCGCCGCCTCCTCCGGCGATGAGGATCCTGCCTGGTGACCACAAGGTCACGATCATCTGGGACAACTTCAGCGAGGCGACCCCCGATCCCAGTACGCTTCAGTACGATTTCGAGGGATACCGTGTCTGGCGCGCGGACGGATGGCACAGGCCGGTCGGGACCTCGGTACAGACCGGTCCGGCAAGGAATCTGTGGCAGCTGCTCGACGAGCGGGACCTGGTGAACGGCATCGGAGCCGACAGGGGGTTCAAGATGCCGGTCTCACAGGGAGGCTGGGTGTACGAGCCTCTTGCCGGGCTCGAGCGCCGAGATGAGATCATAGCCTACTTCGAGGAGAACCTCGTCTACGATCCACTGAATGCAGTGCCCTGTCCTCCCGGCCTGACCGCCGACGAGTGCGACACCATCGAGGCAACCGCGAGGTATAACCTCGGCTATGAAGGCGGGACCGAGTATTTCAAGTTCGTGGACGATTCCGTGCACAACGGCATGCATTACTTCTACAGCATCACCGCTTTCGATCACGTGATCACGGGGGGGGTGCCGGTGAGGCTCGGCAAGTTCGGCGAACCGGCATCGAACTTCCAGTATGTGACGGCTGTCTCGGACGCACAGGGCGCTGAAGGATTTCACGAAGAGGAGGTCTTTGTCGTACCCAACCCGGCAACAGGGGCATCGATGGCCCCGTGGCGACTCGAACCGAACATGGACGATCCGACGGGGATCAAGGTCGAGTTCCGGAACCTTCCCGCCTGCAGGTCGACTGTCAGGGTCTTCACGCTCGCCGGGGACCTCGTCCAGGTGTTGTACCACGATGGCAGCGAAGGGACGGGATCGCTCGCCTGGGACCTCGTCTCGCGCAACCACCAGGACATCACAAGCGGTGTCTACCTCTTCACCGTCGATCCTGATAACGGGTCTTTTCCGAAGACGACCGGAAAGTTCGTCGTGATAAGATGAGAGAATCCATGGTATACGGTTTATTTACAGGGCTTTGGGGGTATTTATGGCTAGTTGCGATGGAAATAACGGGAAATCTCCTTCCTTTTTGCTCCCCGGAAGGCAATTTGATTGACACTGTATGGAGGGATAATTATATTATCCGTGAGGAATTAGAGGAGAGTAACAGACCCCACATCTGCTCCCGCCCCCGGCATTCTTAAGGTATGCTTTGGGATGGGTTCGTGTATACAGGAATAAATGCTACAGGCAAGTACAAGGAGAATGACATGAAAGCCCGCTCTCGTTTCAGGCTGCTTGCCGTTGTGCTTCCCGCCCTGATCATCCTCGCCGCCGCGCAACCCGCCATCGCGCAGCCGGGAAGGATCAGCGGCAGAGTGACGGAAGCCAAAACCGGCAGCCCCCTTCCTTATGCCAACGTAGTGGTCGTCGGCACCAACATGGGTGGAATGACCCTTACCGACGGAACTTTTTCGATCATCGGAGTTCCGGTCGGTACGTATACCATAAAGGTCATGATGATGGGGTATGCGCCGTCCGACAAGACCGGCATCAAGGTCGACACCGGCCAGACCACAAAGGTCGACTTCAAGCTGGAAGAGCAGATCGTGGGAAAAACGCAGGAGATCGTCGTCGAGGCCGAACAGGTCCAGATCGACGTCAAGAGCTCCGACGTAAAGCACTCCGTATCAAAGGACGAGCTGGAGGAACTCCCCGTCGATGACGTTGTTGAGGCTCTCGCTCTCAAGGGCGGTATCATCAAGACCGGTGACGAGCTTCACGTACGCGGCGGTCGCGATGGCGAGGTCCAGTTCCAGATCGACGGTGTTCCCGTTGACGATCCTCTCGGCGGAGGGATGATCTCGGTCGGTATGCTCGGAACCGACGACAGCCAGGTCATCACTGGAGGAATGGACGCGGAATATGGTAACGCGCAGTCGGCTATCGTAAACATCAGTACGAGAGAGGGCGGACGGACCTTCGAAGGGCAGGTCCGGTACATGACTGACGATTTCGGGCGCAAGGACAAGACATATACAAACTATGACAGGTTCAGTCTCGGTTTCGGCGGGCCTACCGGGCTCCGGAACCTCACTTTCTACGTTTCGGGCGAGTTCACCGCCTCTGACGGCGAGAACTGGGCGATATGGAGCAGAAACGACCATATGAAGGGCACGCCTTTCGAGAATTACGGTAGCTTCGCGCAGAGGCAGTCCGAGCAGTACAACGTCCAGGGAAAGCTCGCCTGGCAGGTGAAGCCGGGGATGAAGCTGATCGGTGAGGCGATCATTTCACATTCCAGGAGTCATGGGTTTTCGAACAACTGGAACGTCGAGGGATACGTCCAGAAGATATACAGATTCACGACGCTGCGGGCGAGCCGCGAGAGTCTCGCCGATGACGCGAGGGCCTTCGGCCCCTACGTGTCTGTCTACCACGGTCCGTGGATCGAGGAGGAGTTACAGAGGGCCCCTTCGTATCCCGGCACGCTGGAGGGACGGCGCAACTCGATCTACCCGATAACGATCTTTTCGAAGGTGCGCGATCCGAACAATCCGGACGCCGGCGCTTTCATAATAAGGTACGACAACTTCTACGCCAGGCTGGTGGAGAACATATACGGCGAAGAGACCGAGATCATCTGGGAAGAGATGGTCGTCAACGCGGACGGCCAGGAGGATTACCAGAACAAGG
>JBDLIO010000400.1:0-3665 GCA_039714865.1 Acidobacteriota bacterium
GGCGCTCGAAGGCCTAGAACAGATCGAAAGCGTGAGTGCCAAGCTGGTCCAATATGCCGATCCCAGGGCCCCGGACTCGACCGAGGTCGACATCAATCGCGCGGTCGAGGCCGTCCTGGGCCTGATGTCCTACCGATTGGATCACCATGCGGTTCGCATAAGCCTGATGGAGGGTCTGCCGCCGGTGTCGGGGAATCGGCTTCAACTTCAAGAGGCCCTGATGAATATCGTAATCAATGCCCTCGATGCCGTCGGTTCGGACGGCTCGATCACTGTTGAAACCGGCAGCCCGCAACCCGGCCGAGTGATTGTTGCCGTCTCCAATACAGGTTCGGCCATCACGGAGGCCGAGAAAGAGCAACTTTTCGACCCATTCTTTACCACCAAGGGTCCTGGAGTGGGAACTGGTCTGGGTCTGTCGATCACACTGGGTATCGTCGAAGCCCACAGCGGGACCATGAAGGTGCAATCGAACGAAGACCTCACGACGTTCACCATCGATTTGCCGATGGTGAGGCTGGAAACCGGAAATGGTGGACAGGGTGGACGATCTGGACGAGATGGACAGTCCACCGGGTCCACCTAGTCCGCAATGTCCACCGGTATCGTTAACCGTGCTCCAGTTCCCGGTCTTTGCAGGGATTTTGCTTCGGACATTCGAAGCAGTTGAAGTGTAGACTACTGCAATGAATCTGCTCCTGATCGAAGACGAGAAGATCACTCGCATCACCCTGCGGGATGCCCTGAAGAAAGCGGGGCACAGCACCGTGGCTTGCGAGAGTGCCGAGGAGGGACTCCGCCATCTGGAGGCCGGGTCGTTTGATGTTGTCGTGTCGGACATTCGCCTCCCCGGCAAGGATGGTCTTGAGGTCTTCGCAGAGGTCAAAAAGCACCACCTGTCGACCGAGGTCATCCTGATGACAGCCTACGCTTCGGTGGAAACGGCTGTTGATGCTCTCCGGCGTGGCGCCCACGACTACCTGGTCAAGCCCTTCCTGCCCGATGAGTTGGTCAATCGTCTCTCCCACCTGGAGACCCTCCGGCGGATCGCCGGCGAGAATCGGGAGCTCCGGCGCCAGTTGACATCGCTCCGCAAGCCGATGATCACCGGACGATCTCAGGCTCGAAAGCAGTTGGCCGAGACCCTCGAAATGGTGGCAGACCGTGACACATCGGTCCTACTCGAGGGAGAGACCGGGACCGGGAAAGAGGTCGTGGCTCGTGTGCTTCATGATCTCAGTTCCCGGAGTGAGCACGCCTTTGTGCCCGTCAACTGCGCCGCCATCCCCGACACCCTTCTCGAGAGCAGCCTTTTCGGCCATGAAAAGGGGGCATTCTCCGGGGCCGAACGACGGCACCTTGGATATTTCGAGCGCGCCGACAAAGGTACGCTTTTCCTCGACGACATCGACGATCTGCCCCAGGAGGCCCAGGTCAAGCTCCTCCGTGTTCTTCAGGAAAGGACTTTCGAACGGGTCGGCGGGTCCCAGCCGATCACGATCGATATTCGTCTGATATGCGCGACCAAGGCCAGCCTCTGGGACATGGTCCAGCAGAAGACCTTCCGCGATGACCTCTACTTTCGCCTCAACATCGTGCCAATCAGATTGCCTCCGCTGCGGGAAACTTACGAGGACATTCCGGACTTCGTGGAGAACTTCCTGGACCGCAACGAGGCCGGGGTCGAAAGCCGAAAACGGGCCCTGGACCTGTTGCCCAACTTGATGACCCATGACTGGCCGGGGAATATCCGTGAACTCCAGGCAGTCGTCGATCGCATCATCGCCCTGCCGGAACGAAACGATCCTGAGTTTTTCCTTGGCCGGCCCTCAGTGGACACACACCAACCGCCCGACCGAGCGTCCGGCGGGAATTATCCCCCATACGAACAGTTCATCGAGCAGAAGGATCGCGAGATCATTACATGGGCGCTTGAGAGTGCCGACCGCAACGTGGCCCAGGCAGCAACCCTGTTGGGCATCCCGCGGAGCACGCTGAGAAGCAAGATCGAAAAATATGGGCTGGAGGGGTGAGTCGGCTATCTCCCCAGCCGATCCAGATATCCGTCCGATCGATCGAGATAGAAGGCCAGGCCCTTGGCGAAGTTCTTTCCAACGAGGCCGTCGACGAAGAGTTGGGTTATCTCGCGTTTTCTCCGGAGCACGGCCTGGGATTGAATGAAGGTGCGGCGTTCTTCCGCCGACATTTCCTTGAGCGCCAGGGTGAGCGCATGTCTTCCGCGAGGTTGGTACCACCAGAAATACATCAGGTCGAGGGCATTGGTGACGAGGCGCCTCATCAGAACCCTGTCCTCGTCGCTGAGCTTCTTCAGCAGAGCCTTGGGATCCCGGACCAGTTCCGAACCGTCCTCTTCCGGGAACATCGTTTCCAGGCGTCCGAAAATATCGCGCATCCGGGTGACCTTGGCCGCGTAGTCTCGCAGACGGATCTTGATGTTCTTGTGGCGGTCGGCCAAGCCCTCGATCAGCCCAGCCATCATGTCTGAGGCGGTCTTGGAAATGATAGCCGCCCACTTCTGCAGGATGGTATCCACCGAAGCGACGCCGGCGGCGCCGAGAAGTGCGGCGGCTGAACCGTTCAGCACGATGGCGATTGGAATCGACAAAATGCTGCGGAAGAAGTTGCCGTAGACAGCCCCAGGCGGCAGTCCCCTCAGGAGATTGTGGCTGGATAAATAGATGCCGTTGGCCAGTGCCATGAAAGTGTAGAGGGCCACAGCGTTGCTTTGGGTTGTGATGCCGAAGGCATGGTCGAGGATCACGGTCTTGACCAGGTAATCCAGCAACGGAACCGAGAACCCGGTGTAAAAGAGGGAGTCACAGACCCTCTCCCAGCTGACGTAGTCATTCCATCGCAAGAGTGGGGAACGACGCAGTCCGCCACCACCGAGGACCGATTGGATAATGTTGCGTAGGCCGGTGATACCGAACCAGATGAAAGCTCCAAAGTACTGGAGCAGCCACCAGTCTTTGGTCAAGGCAAAGGTGGCGAAGGCAGGAACGAGTCCGATGATGACCATCAGCGTGTTTCGGAGACCGGTGTTGAGAGAGAGCGGGCCGGGTTTTCGACCCCGTAAGCGATGTTCCGCCGGCGCCACCTCACCGCTCGGTTCCGGTACGCCGCCAAGGGTCACAATATTGCTTTCCGCGCCGAGCGTGGCGGAGTCGTACTGGGACTGCCACTCTTCGGACTTTTGCATCCTGATCAGGCGAAGCCCCGGCCACCGGCGCATCCTTTTGATGAAGGATCCGCCTGCACTGTCATCGGTGTACATTCGCCGAAAGGTGGCGTTCATGCTGACCGGGAGGCGGCGCTTCGTTATTGATTCTTGGTGAAGCGCTTCGTGTTGGGCGCGGGCCGGCAAGGTTTCCAACACCGTCATGCCCATGCCGTGGAAGCGCTGCGAACGCCCGGTCGAGTCGGACCCCATGCGGGATTTGAGGGACGAAGTGGCATAGAATGAGCACAGGAGCGGAATGTCACCCAGGATTTCGTGCAGTTTTTCTGCCCGAACCTGCCGGTCAGGCTCATTCGAACCCTCAACCCTGAGGATGACGTTCCCGATGATTCTCTTCAGGGCGACCACATCTTGGGTGTTGAGTGCCTGCTGCAATTCGTTGATGTGTTCGTGGTCCGGCATTCGG
>JBDLIO010000401.1:0-3665 GCA_039714865.1 Acidobacteriota bacterium
GCGGTGTGCAGGCCATCATCGTCGTCGAGGATGAGATTCCATTCTATTCCGGGCTCTTGCCCCAGATCTACCACGAGGTGACAACCCAGACGACCCGGCTGATGGCTGAAGGTATCAATTTGTCCCACCGCCTTTTGCGGATTCGTGCCCGGCCGAAAATCCTGCTGGCCCAGTGCGAAGAAGAGGCATGGCACTTCTACGAGCGGTATGCCGACAACGTCCTGGGCATTATTTCGGACATCGGTTTCCCCTGCGAGGGCACAATCGATCCCGAGGCGGGCCTCCGTCTGGCCAGGAAGGCCCGGTCGATCGATCCGCACCTGCCGATCCTGCTCCAGTCCGTCGAGACCCGGTTTGAAGAGCAGGCCCAGGACATGGGTGTCGCCTTCTTCCACAAGAAGAGCCCGCACCTGCTCGAGGGTATTCGGCAGTTCATTCTGGATCATTTTGGTTTCGGCGACTTCATCTTCAGACTCCCGGATGGTAACGAGGTGGCGCGGGTCGAGGATATCCGCGGCATGATCCGGCTGCTGCCGACCGTTCCCGGTGAGAGCCTGCTCTTCCATGCAGGTCTCAACCACTTCTCCGCCTGGCTCAAGGCTCGGACCGAGTTCGAGCTGGCCAGACTTCTGAGGCCGATGCAGGTTTCGGAGTTCGCCGGTTCCGAAGAACTTCGGCAATTCCTGATCACAGCATTTACGCTGTACCACCGGCAGATTCGGAGTCATGTGACGACCGACTTCGAGGAGGGGCGCTTCGACGAGTTCGTAGCCTTTGCCAAGGTCGGTTCGGGTTCGTTGGGGGGCAAGGGCCGGGGCCTGGCATTCATGCACAAGCTCTTGGCCTACGATGAGGTTCGGGCGTCCGGGGTGCGGGTCGCTATCCCCCAGACCGTCGCGCTTGCGACGGACATATTCGAGACCTTCATTGAGGAGAACGCCCTCCGTTCGATCGTCCAGGAGGCCTCGGATCTCGAGGATCGGGCGGTTCTGGATCGGTTCCGTGCGTCGCGATTCGAGCCTGGCGTTCGGACCGCCCTGGCGCAGTTTCTCGAGGTCGTGCACGAGCCCCTGGCGATCCGGTCCTCCAGTCTTCTGGAAGACTCTCTCTTTCAGCCCTTCGCCGGAGTCTACGCGACCATCATGCTGCCGAATAACCACCCCTCGCTGGATGTCCGGCTGGCCCAGGTCTTGGAGGCGGTCAAGGTCATCTATGCCTCTACCTACTTTCGGACTGCCAGGGATTATCTCGACAGTACGCCCTATCGGTCGGAAGAGGAACGCATGGCCGTCCTGGTACAGCGGCTGGTGGGCAAGCGCTTCGGCAGTCGTTTCTACCCGACATTTTCAGGCACCGCGGCCTCCAATAATTTCTATCCTTTCGGATCGATGAATCCGGAAGACGGTGTTGCCCAGGTTGCGTTGGGACTGGGCAAGACGGTCGTGGAGGGGTTTGAGGCCCTGCGCTTCAGTCCTGTGCATCCCAAGGTTCTTCCTCAGATGTCGACGGTCAAGGACATTCTTCGCAATGCCCAGCGCCGGTTTTATGCTCTGGACATGTCGAAGGACGACACAATCCCCGGCCTTCAGACCGAAGCCAATCTGTTGCACCTCGAGACGATCGCCGCCGTCGCTGATGGGGCTGCCCGTCCGATTCTCTCGACCTACCATCGGGAGAACGACGCAATATCCCCGGGGTTTGACCAGGGTGGGGCGCCGCTGGTCACATTCGAGCCGATACTGAGAGGCCGGCCCTTTGACCTTCCGGACCTGCTGGGCAGGCTGTTGCGTTTGGGTGAGAAAGGGATTGGATCACCGGCCGAAATGGAGTTTGCGGTGCAGCTCGAGTCCGGCCTGGATAGTGAACAGGTCTTTCACGTCGTGCAAATGAGGCCGCTGGTCGTGGAGTCGTTTCACGATGACGTGCATTTGAGTGCCGAGGAGATGGAGAGGGCTGTCGTGCAGACCAAGGTGGCTCTGGGCCACGGCCGCCGAGAGAGCCTCGCCGACGTGATCGTCGTCGATCCTCGAGGTTTTGAGCGTGGGATGACGGTCGATGCAGCGACAATTGTCGAGCAGCTCAACCGTCGACTGAGAGACGAGGGTCGCCATTGCGTCCTGATCGGTCCGGGGCGCTGGGGTTCCCGGGATCCATGGTTGGGCATTCCCGTGACCTGGCCGCAGATTTCGACTGCGCGTGCAATCGTCGAGACAGACTTTTCCGATCTCCAGGTGGAACCGTCGTTCGGGTCCCATTTCTTTCACAACCTGACCTGCTTCGGGGTGGCGTTTTTCGGCGTCCATCAAACGGAAAAGCACGCCTCCATCAGGTGGCCGTGGTTTCGGGAGCATGAGGCGCTGTCAGAAGAACTCGACGGCGCAATCCGCCATCTTCGTTTCGAAGAACCGCTGCAGGTCCTGGTTGACGGAGAGAGCGGGACCGGCGTCATCCTGCCTCCATCATCTTCCTGAGGAATTAATAGGCGGCGGATTCGTCAATGGCCCTCGACTGACCGGCATTCTTCGAGATGAGTTTTCAGCGGCCTCAGTCAGGGTTTTTGGGCGGTCTCAGACGATTTCATTGCTCGGATTTTATAGAGATTTATTCTCGTTTCCATTTTTCGGGATCTCCAGGGGGTTTTTCTGAAAATTGCAGTTGACAATTGTGAAAAAAGGCACGAGACTCCTGAGATGTTTGATGGAATCGTCCTGAGAACTTCAATTGACCGAGGAAATTTTCTCCACTCAAACGGGGAAGTTTTCCTCAACCACTCCCGAGTTGATGACATCTTGGGAGCCAACCACTGTGTGGAGGAATGAAGATGACAACCGGAAAACTGTTTGCCGAAAAATTCATGCGCAATGTCATTGCCAAGAACAAGGCTGAAGACGAATTCCACCAGGCCGTCGAGGAAGTCGTCGAGAGCCTGATCCCGGTGCTCGAACGCCACCCGAAGTATCTCGACCAGAAGGTCCTGGAACGCATTGTCGAGCCGGAGCGGGTCATTCTGTTTCGTGTGCCCTGGATGGATGACCGTGGAGAAGTCCAGGTCAACAAGGGATTCCGCGTGGAATTCAACTCGGCGATCGGACCCTACAAGGGCGGTCTGCGCTTCCACCCGACGGTCAATCTCGGCATCCTCAAGTTTCTCGGATTCGAACAGGTCTTCAAGAACGCACTGACAACGTTGCCCATGGGCGGCGGCAAGGGTGGTTCGGACTTTGACCCCAAGGGCAAGTCCGACCCCGAGGTGATGCGGTTCTGCCAGAGCTTCATGAGTGAGCTTTCACGGCACATCGGTCCCAATACCGACGTTCCGGCCGGTGACATCGGCGTCGGCGGCCGGGAGATCGGCTACCTGTTCGGTCAGTACAAACGCCTGCGCAATGCCTTTGAAGGCGTCTTGACCGGCAAGGGCCTCAACTGGGGCGGCAGCCTGATTCGTCCGGAAGCCACCGGTTACGGTGCGGTGTACTTTGCCCAGGAAATGCTGGCGACTCGTGGTGACGGTTTCGACGGCAAGCGCGTTTCGATCTCCGGGTCGGGCAACGTTGCACAGTACGCCGCCGAGAAGTGCCTCGAGTTGGGCGCCAAGGTTGTGACCTTCTCGGATTCGTCGGGCTACATCGTCATCGACGGCGGCATGAACAAGGACATGTGGGACG
>JBDLIO010000402.1:0-3660 GCA_039714865.1 Acidobacteriota bacterium
GGTCAATTCGTGTTGATAAAGCAACTGGAGCGCCAGTTCCCGCGCATGTCGCCGAGTACCCATCTACATTCTCACCTTCAGAGTCCAGCGCAGCCGATCACACCGTGTCTTCAATCGTCCCATCAGGCCTCCAAAGTGCCATTGTAACGCCCGCCGGTAAAAATCGGGTACCTCTGGCTGAAACTGGAAACTGGAAACTGGAAACTGGGAGCAAAAAGCTACGAACCACCGGTGGGCTCCCGGATCCTGTGAATATTTGCCTAGGAGTGTGTAGGGCATTGAGTCAGCGGCGCCTTTCGGGTGTCGTGAAGGCCCATTTTTGTTGCATCCTCGGCCCGTACGGGGAGTTCAGCGTCTCGAATGCTCCTCAAATGGCACTTCACGATCCCCCGAAATCCACCCGCCGTCAATGCCCTACACGCTCCTACGACCTTCAGACCGCCGGGGGAACAGGAGTCGAGTTTCCAGTTTCGAGTTTCCAGTTTCCAGTATTTATTCTGCTCTCTTTGACCCCTGGTCAACCAATTTGCGCTAAGATCTCATAATTGATGGACACGCAATCGAGCCCCTCTGGATTTGTACGAACGGTCGCCAGCATCGGCGCCGCGTTCCGTCTGGCCGGCCAGGCCCTGGTCCGTATGGTGACACCACCGTTGGACTTCAGCGAAACGCTGCGCCAACTGGACCGGATCGGCGTGGGATCCCTCAACCTCACCAACATCACGGCCCTGTTTACCGGCATGGTGCTCGCGGTACAGTCCGCCTACACCCTGTCGAAGTTCGGCGCCAGGCTCTACATCGGTGAAATCGTCACGCTTTCCCTCGTTCGAGAACTTGGACCGGTTCTGACCGCCCTGATGGTCGGAGGCAGGGTCGGATCCGGCATCGCCGCGGAACTTGGTTCGATGACCGTCACCGAACAGGTCGACGCCTTGCGGTCGATGGCCGCGGATCCCGTTCGCAAGCTGGTTGTCCCCAGACTCTGGGCGACCCTGTTGATGCTGCCGGCGCTGACGGTCTTGGCCGACGGCATGGGCATCATTGGTGGCCTCTTCATCGCTGTCTTTCAAGAGGGTCTGACGGCCGACTTCTATTTCACCCGCGTTTTCAGGGCGCTGCAGTTCAACGATCTCCTGCTGGGCCTGACCAAACCGGCAATCTTCGCCTTCATCATCGCCATCATCGGGTGCTACAACGGCCTGAACGCCCGCGGCGGCGCCGACGGGGTCGGCCGAGCCACCACCAACACCGTCTATGCCGCCTCGATCTGCATCCTGATCGCCGACTTCTTCTTCACCAAGTTGATCATCGGACTGGCGCCATGACCGAGCCCGTCATCGTGCTCGATCGGGTTTCCCGAGCCTTCGGACCCAAGAAGGTCCTGGCCGAAGCGTCATTGAAGATCAATGCCGGCGAGATTGTGGCCATCCTCGGCGCTTCCGGAAGCGGGAAATCGGTCACGCTGAAGACCATCAACGGCCTGATCGTTCCCGACAGCGGCAGCGTCGACGTGCTCGGTCACCGGGTCAACGAGTTGCGCGAACGAGACCTCGCTCCCCTCAGGCGGCGGGTCTCCTACCTCTTTCAGGGCGGCGCCCTTTTCGATTCGATGACCGTTTTCGACAACATCGCCTTCCCCCTTCGGGAACACCTCACGATGGACTCCAACCAATTGGCCCAACGAGTGGCCGCACTGCTGGCCATGGTGCAGCTTGACGACGTCGAACACCTCGCGCCCTCGGAACTTTCCGGCGGCATGAGAAAACGAGTTGCGGTCGCCCGCGCCCTGGCCCTCGAACCGGAGATCATCCTCTACGACGAGCCGACGACCGGGCTCGATCCGGTCACCGGCGAGGCAATCGCCAACCTGATCCTCGACCTCGACCGCCACCTCGGCGTGACGTCGCTGGTGGTCACTCACGATATTCCACTGATCCTCCGCGTCGCCGAGCGTGTCGCTTTTCTCGAGCACGGCCAATTTGTTTTCGACGGCACCCTGGAGGCGGCCCGCACCTCGGGCTCGGAGACCGTCAAACGCTTTTTCAAGGCAGGAGTCAGCCATGCGTAACGAAACCAAGCGCAACCTGCGCGTAGGACTATTGGTCATCGCCGCCTTGTTGTTGGTGGCAATGACAATCTTGATGGTCGGCAATCGACGGCAGTTGTTCATTCGCCACACCCGCTATTCGACCACCTTCGTCAACGTCACAGGCCTCGAACACGGTTCACCCGTCAAGCTCAACGGCGTCACCGTCGGATTCATCGAAACTATCGAACTGCCCCCCGGCGCCCAACAACCCCGCATCGAGATCCGATTCACACTGGATTCCCGATACACCGAACGGATCAGGGCGGATTCCGGAGTCTCCATCCGTTCGATGGGATTGCTCGGCGACAAGTACCTCGAGATCACCGCCGGGTCACCGGATCAGGAGCGAATACTCGAAGGAGGCATCGTGCCCGGGCGTGATCCCGCGGAGCTGTCCCAGTTTGTCTCGACCGGGGGCGATCTCCTCCAGAATTTGATTTCAATCTCGGTGTCACTGAAGACGATCCTCGCCCGGGTCGAAGCCGGTGAAGGTCTCCTGGGAGAGTTGACGAGAACTCCGGAGTCAGGCTCGCACCTCAGTGAAAACCTGACGCAGACCGTCGCGACCCTGGGATCAATCCTCGGCAAGATCGAGCGAGGGGAAGGTCTGCTGGGTCGCTTGGTCTCCGACGAAAGCGGCTCCGGGGACATCCTCGATGAACTCAAGGCCAGCAGCAGGTCCATTCACCGCATCACCACCCAGGTCGCCATCGACATGGAGCGCCACGACACCACCTATGCCGCCCTATTGCGGGACCCGGACGGTCGGCGCCGTCTGACCGAAGCCATCGATGCCCTGCAAAACGCCGCCGGCGCCATCGCCGCAGTGGCCAGGGAAATGGCGACCGGCGAGGGCACCCTTCCCCGCCTGATGCAGGACAAGAAGTTTGCCGACGACTTCCTCGATGATCTGCACGGCCTGGTTTCCAGCATGCACTCCGCCGCCGAGAAACTCGACCGCGGTGAAGGCACGGCCGGCGCCTTCATCAATGACGAGCAGCTCTACCGGGACCTCGAAGACGTCGTCCGGGGCGTCAAGGATTCCAAGGTCGTCTCCTGGTTCATCCGAAGCAAGAGGGAGAAGGGCGAGAAGGCAAGGCTTGAGGAGGAGGCGGTGGGACAGGCGGAGGTTGGCGGGTGAGAGGGATGAACGTTCAACGCTCAACGTCCAACGTTTAACGTCGAAGTAGGAGATACCTGCGAAAGTGACCTGCACGGTGAATATCTGGGTGTTCCGGAATCTCAGGGGCCGGGACAGCGACAGGAACTGGGTCAGCGTCAGTTGCAGGAACAGCGCCAGGGGCCGCGTCAGCGGCTGGGGCGCGGCCGACTGTGGCGTTTCGAACCACGAGCGCCCTCTTCGACGGGGCGTGCCAGTTACGGCTTTCTTCATCGAGCAGCCTCCCCGACAACGGAACCGCCGCGATGAAAGCCGTGCCTGGCAACCCTCGGCGAGCGCATCAGCAACTGCATCTCGGACAACGGTGTAGGCCGCCGCTCGTCATTTCTGCGGGGCCGCATGTCCTTTGCGCCTCAGACACCGCTGCGGCCCCGCAGAAAAGGCGACGCTG
>JBDLIO010000403.1:0-3654 GCA_039714865.1 Acidobacteriota bacterium
TAGGTCAGAGGGATCACCAAAAGAGTCTGGCGCTTCAGCATTTGAAAGAGTGCCACGGTTTGCAATGCGACATCAGGTTCACTCCGGGATTCTACTCTGATCCAGGCTTGAAACGGATTCACCGTTTTGGTTTTTCGCTCTTCGAGACCGCCAAGCGCTCAGAGATCAATCCGCAGTCCTTTGTCCTCGAAGCCGCCACGCGGGCGATCCCTGTCCAAATACCAGCGAAGCCGACGGTGCGGTCTCAAGGAAAGAAACGGGCCGCCTCGTCAGGAGGCGGCCCGTTGGTCTATCGAATCACACGGCCGTCGGGGCCGCCTGATGGTGTCTACTCCACACTGAAGCTCTGAAGCTCGACGGGGATGACGCAGTTGAGAACGACGTTATCGATCTGCGCATACCAGTCTTGTGAGGTGTCCGGGCCGACAGGATCGTAGTAGTGCCACCTGATCAGCACACCGGACAAATTTCCGAAGGCCGAGAGATCGAGGTTCAAAACGTCCTCACCTGGCGGAGAGTGCAGTCCACCACCGGGATGATCCTCGTTCCAGCTCTGCACGGTGGTCCAGGTTGTGCCA
This sequence comes from Acidobacteriota bacterium, assembly GCA_039714865.1. GTDB lineage: Bacteria > Acidobacteriota > Thermoanaerobaculia > Thermoanaerobaculales > Sulfomarinibacteraceae > DAOWGJ01. The sequence continues at coordinate 579 of JBDLIO010000403.1, forward strand.
CCGTCGGTCGAAACGTCGAGATCGAGGAAGTCACCACCCGCATAGTTCTGGTAGTTCGAGGCGTAGCTGATATTGACGATACCCATGCCGGTCAGGTCGATGGGCGGGCTGATCAGCTCGGTGTCGTAGAGACCGGCGCCGCCACCCTGGAAATCACTCGAGGCGCAGGCGCCCTCGCCGGCGCCGCTGGTGAAGTTGCCGGCTTCGCCGCAGTCGGCGATGCTGGCCCACTCTACCGGATTGCCGCCGACGTTGTTGATGACCGTCCAGTCCGGCGGGATACCGGCGTCAAAGCCTACCGCGGGGCCGTTGCAGACCAAAGGCTCGAAGTCGCCACCAGGAACCTGGATCGCGCCTTCGAACTCACCCTGAGGGTTGTCGGTGGCCAGGGCGGTGACCGCTCCGGTGGCCAGGTCTACCGTGCCGTAGACGTTGGCGCCGCCGCCGATGTAGAGGAAGATGTAGAGGGTGCCGTCAGCGGCGTCGAAGTCCATACCCTGGGCGTAGTTTGCGTCGAATCCGGTCGACCCGACGAGGGTTGCGACGCCCGTGGCCGGGTCGATCGAGTAGATCGCGTCGTCGGCGATGTCGTGGGCGTACATTTCGCCGGACGAGTTCATCGCGATGTCGATCATCAGACCGCCCGGGTGGCCGAAGGCGCCGACGAGTGTGCTGACGCCCGTGGCCGGGTCGATGGTGTAAAGGTCCGTGGCATTGGAGCCGTAGAAGGCATCAGTCGCGGGATGGATGGTCAGGCCGGTCCACATGTCGCCTCCCGGACCGGGGCAGGCAACGACGCTGGTGAAGGCACCGGTGGCCGGGTCGATGGTGCCCAGCTCGCCGGTGGTGTCGTTCAGCGCCCACAGCGTCGTTGCGGCTGCGTCGAAGTCCATTCCGTAGTATGCGTTGGTCGTGGTACCGACCACGGTTTGGTTCGGGAAGTCGTTCAGGGTGAAGGTGACAAAGTTGTCCGAGATGTAGCCGATGTCCTGGGCATAACCGGTATCGGTCGGCGCGCGACTCAAATCCTGGGAGACCCAGGGATTCGGGTCCTTCGGAAAGTTGCATGTCTCCCGCAACTGGGCCGGCTCTGCCAGGGCAGAGGTCTCCAGGTTGTCACAATCGATCTCCGCTGCGTTCGCCTGGGCGCCTGTCATGCCCGGGAGCGACAGCCCCATTACAATGGCGCAGACCATGGCACACCAAACGATCAAACCTCTTCGATGACTCGACATCTGTTCCCCCTCCTCATTGGTCCCCAAGATAATTGCAATTTGCAAGGCGGACCGCACTTGCAACGCCGGATACGATCAAGGCCCATGCCCTCTCGAGCGCTTTTGTCTCCTGAATCCAAAAAAGACATCACTTTCTCGAAGCCTACCGAAACCAATGTGACACTACAACCCCAAAACTCGTATTCAAGATAGAATTTGAGAGTACGGCATTCATTCACTTCGAGCCGGCTTCTGTGGCGTATACTGACTCCATGCTCGAAAGGGAACCTGTCATCGAGGTCGTGGGACCTGAACTCGATCATCGGTCCCCGACAATCTGGGCACGCCGGCTGGGTCTTACACACCTGTGGCAAAGATCCTGCAAGGTCGCCGCACGAAAACCAGCCGGGGAATTAATACTGTCGGAAGAGGTGAAAAGGTGTGCTCCCTCACCCTGCCCAGGTGAATGAACAACAGAAGGAGGCAGCCGATGGCCAAGTATCGAATCTTGTCGATCGACGGTGGTGGAATTCGTGGAATCGTCACCACGGTGATCATGCAGCGTTTGGCGGCAACGCCGGGGCTGGAGAATTTCCTCGACTCGGTGGACCTCATTGCCGGGACATCCACCGGCGGTCTGCTGGCATTGGCACTTGCCCACGGCCGAGGTCTCGACGAGATCCGGGACCTCTATGTCAACGACGGGCCCAAGATCTTCGATGACTCCTGGCTGGATGACCTCCTGGACCTCGGCAAGCTCCGGGGCGCCGACTACAAGACCGCACCGATGAGGCGTGTGTTCAAGAGGGTCCTGGGCGAAGATACGACCTTGGGCCAATTGCACAAACACGTCCTGATCACCGCTTTCGACCTCGATAACGAAAACACTGACAAAAGCAAGAGAAGTTGGAAACCGAAGCTCTTCCACAATCTCCCGGGGACCAAAAACGACGAAGATGAGCTTGTCCACAAGGTCGGCCTCTACACCGCGGCGGCGCCAACCTATTTCCCCTCAGTCGACGGCTACATCGACGGCGGTGTTTATGCCAACAACCCCGCAATGTGCGCCCTCGCCCAAACGCGGGACAAACGATACTTCGAGCCCCCGACAGACATCAACGACGTCGTGCTTCTCTCACTCGGAACGGGCACCAGCCCCTTCCACATCAAGGGGAAGAGACACAACTGGGGCTACGGCCAGTGGATCAAGCCGCTCATCAGCCTCATGCTCGACGGAATCTCAGGAATAGCCGACTACCAGTGCCAACAAATGCTGGGGAATCAATACCACCGACTCGCCCCCATCTTCCCGCCGGATGTTTCCATTCCGATGGATGCTGTCAAGAGGATCCCTTACATGATTGATTTTGCGGAAGCTTTTGGGATCGACGAGACCGTTGCCTGGATGCGGGAGTACTGGGTTTAAGCGGGCTTCAGCTTCAGTGCCAGGTCCGGTCTTCCCGGTCATACGCGCCACCCAACGAGTTTATAGAGTTTGACTGTGTCCCCGTAGTTTGCATTTTGTCATTCGGTGCTGCACTTGTGCTACAATTCAAACAAGGAGGTCCCATGCCGGCAAAAAACCCCAGAATCAGCGCAGTCGTCGATCCCGGGCTCTTGAAATGGTTGCAGGCGAAAGCCGGGCAAGAGGGAATTTCCGTGTCTCTCGCCGTCCGCGACATCCTGATGCGGATGCGCGCCGAAGAAGAAGAACAATACTGGGCAACCGCAGGAGAAGAACGGCTGTCGACCTTCACGCCATCCGAGGCATTGGATCACGACGAGGTCTGGGGCTGACCCTCATTCATGCCCCGATACCAGCTACGCTATCACCCCGACGTCGTCAAACGGGATCTGCCGAG
>JBDLIO010000404.1:0-3652 GCA_039714865.1 Acidobacteriota bacterium
TTTAACGATTCGGGCGCTCTCAGGCTTGAGGGTCTGCGTTGGCTGTTCCGGTTGACGGACACGGCCACCGGCATCCGCATCCGTATCTGAATCTGAATCGGGATCTGAATCTGAATCTGACGCCATAACGGGACACTGGTCTTCTCATCGCACCACAATCACTCGAAGTCTTTGATGGAGCGCGGACCTCCAGGTCCGCAACGGCAATCCTCTGGCCCAGTCGAAGCCTCGCTACTGACAAGATCCATTGGCACAATGCGGACGTGGACGTCCGCGCTCCGAAACACCTGCCCGGCCTCGGTCATCTTTGCCAGGTCCGACCTTCCCGGTGTTGTGACTTTTTGAGCCGAAGAGGTTCCTGAAAGGTAACGGCTCCGGCGTTCTGAAGCCGCCCCTGTCGCTGAGGCTGTACCTGAACCTGCACCTGTTCACTGACGCTGCCCCTGTTCCTGCCTCTGTTCTCCATCCATCGTGGTCAGAAGGGTGGTCAGAAGGGGACACTCCTTGTCTCATGCGAGGGCCAGTCGATCGGTCTTGCGGCATGCCGCCTCAAGACTACCGATCTCGAACCGATCGGCGTATGATGTTCTGGGAAAATCGAAGGAATTGTCCAAAAGGGAGGATGACGATGAGACGTTTTGTTGTTTGTTTGACGATGGTGGCTGCCGTGTTGGTTGTTGTGGGACCGGCAGCGGCCGACGAAGGGTCGAAGACTGAAGCGCCTGAGACCTCTGTGGCAACCCTGGAGGCCCAACCGCAGGTCGGTGCTGCAGGCAAGATGATCTTCATCGACCCCGCGACCGGGCGGGTGACCGGCACACCGACTGCCGAACAGCGGGCTGCGATGCAGGCCAGGGTGGCCGATATGCTCAATCAAAGTGATGAAGGTCTATTCGACGAAGTGCTGGCCAACGGCGCAGTGCTGCGGGACCTTCAGGGCCGCTTCCAGAGCGCGACCGTCGTTCGCATCTCGCCGGACGGCTCACAGCATCAGGAATGTACGACCAGCCTGACGGAAGTAACGACCGTAGAACAACAGCCGAAGACCGAGGCCGCATCGATCGCCTCCGCGGCGAAGTAGGGAGCTGGTCATGCGTTATTCAAGTATTTTCCGCGTTTCCACCGCGATTGCCATCCTGGTCCTGGCCGCGGGGCCGGCGGGCGCCGCCACCATCACCATTGTCAACACCGACGGCGCCGGCGAGGGCTTCAACGATCCGACGCCGACGACGCCGGTCGGCGGCAACACAGGGACCACCTTGGGAGAACAGCGCCTGATCCTTTTTGAGGCAGCGGCCGATCAGTGGGGCGCCCTGGTGGAGAGCGACGTCGAGATCCTCGTCTCCGCCCAGTTCAATCCCATGACCTGTGATGCGGGCGGAGCGGTTCTGGGTTCGTGTGGGGCGACCTACATCATTCGTGACTTTCCCAACGCGCCGTTCGCCAATACGTGGTACTCGGCGGCCCTGGCCAACGCCCTGGCGGGATCGGACCAGAGTGGACAGACGGACATTACCGCGCAATTCAGCAGCACGGTCGATGACGACCCCGACTGCCTTGGCGGTTTCGGGTGGTACTACGGCCTCGACGGGGTTCCGGGGAACCAGCAGCACCTCTATCCGGTGATCCTCCACGAACTGGGTCACGGTTTGGGTTTTCAGAACTTCGCCAACGAAGCGACCGGTACTCTCAACGGTGGGATCCCGGATATCTACACCCGGATGACTCTGGACATGACGACGGGGCTCCACTGGCACGAAATGACCAACGGCCAACGGCAGGCCTCAGCGATCAACACCGGAGAGGTTGTCTGGGATGGTCCGTTCGGCCAGGCGGCCGGCGAGGATTGGTTGGCCGCCGAGGTTATTGACCTCATCGTCAACTCGCCGCCGGCTATCGCCGGAACCTATGACAGCACCGGTGCGCTTTTCGGTGCCACCGGCACCGAGTCAGATGGTGTGACCGGTGATATGGAATTGGTCAATGACGGCTCAGGGCTTCCCACTCAGGGCTGTGACCCGTTGGTCGGATTCACGCCGGGACGCATCGCCTTCATCGATCGTGGAACTTGCGAATTCGGTGAAAAGGCACTCCATGCGGAACAGGCCGGCGCTTCGGCGGCCGTGATCGCCAACGACCGGGACGGGACCGTCTTGGTTTACATGGGCGGGGGTGTTTTCGGAGACCAGGTGACGATCCCGTTGATTGCGATCGGGCAAGACGACGGCAATATTATTCGTCCCGAGTTGCCCGGCAACGTCACCTTTGACGTTCTTGAGATCTGGGGTATGCATGCTGCGGGGTTCCCCCTGCTGTACGCTCCCAATCCCGTGGAGATGGGGTCTTCGATTTCTCACTGGGATGTCTCAATGCGGCCGGATACCCTGATGGAGCCGTTTACCACCGAGGACGAGTACAACGAGGTCGACATGACGCCTGGCCTGTTCGAGGATATCGGATGGACCTTGATCGGCGGGGATCTGATTTTCGAAGACGGTTTTGAAAGTGGTGATTCGACCGGGTGGGACAATACCGTTCCGTAATTTCAGCCTGGGTTGAAGTTCAGGGGCCCACCGATCGAGGTGGGCCCCTCTTTTTGATTTTATGGCGGCCCTTCAACGTCCGGCAGTGCCGGTGTCAGGGCAGTCCAGTTCCTCAAGCGCCCCGGCGATCGCCTCGACATCGGGGTTCTCGATTGCCGGGAGCATTTCGCAGGCTTGGCCATGGAAGCCGGCCTCGGTTGCATGGTTGGCGAATCGGATCAGCACCTCGGTATGCCCGCCTGATGGAGGCGGTGAGAGTGCCGCCCTTCGCGCCTGCTGCAGCGCCTCCGGCCATTGCTCGCCGGAGGCCAGGATTTCGGCCGACATGACCCGGGCCCAGAAATGCTCTTCGTTGATTTCAAGGGCGTGTCGGCAGGACTCGAGGGCGGCGGTTGCACGGCCGGCTCGCTGGTAGCCCAGACAGAGATTTGCCCAGCGGTTGTCGTTGTCCGGAGTGAGGTCGACGGCCTGGAGCAGGGCGTCAATCGCCGGGTCATGGCGAGAGCGATCTGAGAGGAATCGGCCCAACGCTCCGGCGACCTTGCCCGCCGTGAAATTGTCTCCATCGGTCTTGAGGCCGTCAACGACGGCGCCGGCAGCCGATACCAGCGGGTCGACCTCTCTGGAGTCGTTCAACTCGGCGACCGAACGGGTCAGCAGGTTCATTGCTTGATCCGATGCTTCGAACCAGAGTCCTTTCCGGCCGAGCAGTCGAATCGTCACCGTCGAGGCCAGCACGTTGTCGGGCTCGAGATTCAACGCGTTTCCGCACGCATCCAGCGCCTGTTCGTCACGTCCGCCTCGACTCAGTGCCAGGCAGAGGTTTGACCAGATAAACGGGTTGCTCGGATCGGAGGCGGAGGCCTTCGCCAGGGTCTCGGCCGCTTCGTCATGCCGTCCGAGGTCGGACAGGGTTCTTCCTGCCGTCAGGAGCAGGACGGGGTCCGGTTGATCGTCGGCAGCCAAGAGCTGCCGGTAGGCTGCTGATGCAGCTGTCAGGGCGGCCTGCGCTTCGGAGGATCGTCCCTCCCGCTTCAAGGTTCGGGCCTGGCCGGCACACCAGTCGGTGATTACACGATTGAACCGCCGGTCTCCTTGGGCCCCGAGCC
>JBDLIO010000405.1:0-3650 GCA_039714865.1 Acidobacteriota bacterium
CGGCAGCGGGCTTCGCCCGAAAGCGGCGGACCGGGTCGGAGGGTGTCCTGTTGCCCTCGGCCGGGGACAGCCTCCGATGAGAGCCTGGCTGCACGCGAAGCGGGCTGAGGCAGGAGGAAAACGGGCGACATGAGCTTGCTCATGGAGATTGTTCTTCTTCCTGCCGAGAGCGGACGAAGTCTGCGGTTGCCAGGCTCGAAACCGGTGCCGTTGACCCAATACCTCTGCGCCTCCGCGTCTCTGCGTTTATTGTCTTATTGTGTTCCCGGGATCTGCCGCACTCTCGAACCCTACCCGGTTTTCTTGCCCATCGCGGCCATCATCTTGCTCATGCCGGGCGGCATGGCGAGGCGGCCGATCTTTTCGACGAGAAAAGAGGATTTCATGATCAGCTTCATCGAGGAGAGCATGTAGCGCCTCCGGAACTCGTCCGGGTAGTTCATGAAGTCGGTCATCTTGCTCATGTAGAAATCGCGGTAACAGCGCACGATGGCACTGTCGATTTCCCTCAAGGTCATGGCCTCGGGTTCGACGATCGGTTCGATCAGGTTGTACTTGGAGTAATCGTGCACCCGAACACGGTCTTTCATCTCGTCCCAGAGTTCGGCGTAGGGCCAGGGCGTGATGCACAAGAAGTGCGCCATGTCGGGATCGAAGTCTTTGGCCAGCCGAAGGGTCTCGGCCACGGTCTCTTCGGTCTCGTGCGGAAATCCCAGGACGAACGACGTCTCGGACAGCATGCCGTGCTTCCGGATCAGGCGCAGGGCCTCTTTGGAGACATCCGTGGTCAACTCCTTGTTGATCAGGTCGAGGGTCTCCTGATCGGTCGCCTCCAGCCCGACGTAGATGTGCACGATGCCCGCCTTGCGGTACTTGGGCAGAATGGCCTCGTCCCGCACGATGTCTTCGGCGCGGGTCTCCATCAACAAGTACAAGGGCAGATCCAGGGCGATCAGGCGATCGAGGATCTCTTCCCAGCGGGCGGCATCGCCGGTCGGGTACTCGTCGGAGATCAGAATGACGTTGACGCCGTATTTTCGATAGAGGTGTTCGATCTCAGCCACCACCGGTTCGGGCCGGCGGTCACGCCATTGCTTGTTCCAGAACAACTGCTGGGAACAGAAGGTGCAGGTGTGGTTGCAGCCGCGGGAGGTGCTGATGGCGCCGAGGCGGGATTCCGGGACGACGAAGTATTTGTAGGTATCCCAGTCCAGCAGGTCGTACGCGGCCGGGTAGGCCTCGAGATCCTGCATGAAAAGGCGGGGCGGGGTCTTGATGAACTCTCCCTGAGAATCCAGGAAGGCGATGCCGCGCACGCCGGAGGGATCGCCGCCGGCTCCGAGGGCGCGCAGTAATTCCTCGGTAGTTTCTTCGCCTTCGCCGCAGACGACGAAGTCGACCGCACCTTCGTCTGCCCGCAGCACCTCCTCGGCCATGAACGTCGGGTGCACGCCGCCGAAGATGATCTTGGTCCAGGGCGAGACCTTCTTGATCCGGCGGGCGGTTTCCAGTGCGGCGGGCAGGGTGGCGGTGATTGACCCGATGCCGACATAGTCCGGCTTGACCTCGCTGACCTTCTTTTCGATGGCTTCCTGGTCTACGAAAAGGCTCATCGCATCGTAGAGTTCGACGTTGACACCGGCCTTCCGGGCTGCCGTGGCGATGTAGAGCAGATTGAGCGGCGCCCAACGACCGGCAACCTCCACGACGCCGCAGTGGTACGGCGGTGAAATCAGGAGCAGGGAGCGCGTTCTCGTCGTCATTAACTTTCCTTGTCCACACTATCACGGTTGAGATTCGATCGCGTCTCTTCTGAAGACTTGGTGTTCCAGCCTGGCAAACCGGCGAGCCGGCGGCGAAGTTGCACCCAGGCAAAAACGCCCGCGCCCAGCATGGAGAAAATCAAGATATGCTTGAGGATCAACACCGGAACCAGGCCTCGGCCCATGGCCGGAAGCCACTCGAAGCGCATGAAATAGAAGGTGCGAACGACGCCTGTGGCGATGATGACGCCGACAGAGCCCCAGACAAAACGCAGGCAACGGTGGTACGAGGCCCGGAACACGGCCAGGGTCTCCGCGCCGGGAGTGCTGCCGAGATCCTTGGCCGACCAACCCAACCAGAGGGCCGAGAGCAGCAGCAGGCCGGTCGCCACGTCGTGCACGTAGTTGTTGAGCATCAGAATGATGCCGAGGGTCTGGGAAATGTGGCCGATCACTGTTCGTCTCCGAAACCGAGCTGCTCCGGACCGACGTGCATACGCCTGTCCATGTCGAAGATATGGTAGGTGCTCCATGCGGGGAAATACACCAGGGCGCGGTATGAGATAACCAACAGGGCGAACAGCCCCAGCGTCCACCCGGCGAGCTTCTTGCCCCTCCAGCCGACGAAGAGGTGAAGGTGGAGCAGGGTGGCGTAGGCCATCCAGACGACCAGGGCCATGCTTTCGACGGGGTCGAAGGACCATGGCGAACCGAACAATAAGAACTTGTAGACTGAACCGCTGGCGATCATCCCGGTCAGCAGCAGGAAGCCTACCTGCAGGGATCTCACCAGGGGTCGCTCCAGATCGTCGCCTTCTGTGCGGCCGAGCACGATGCGAAGTGCCAGAAAGTTGGAGAGCGCGAGCACTGCGAACGCCAACCAGGCAATGACGGCATGCACGTCGACGACCCATGACCTCTCCGAGATGGTCAGGGCATAGGCGGTCGGGTCGAATGTCTCACCGTGGGACAACAGGGCGGCCCCGATCAGAACGGCCAAGGGCGTGATGATTGTCCGGCCCTTGTGCCGCATCTCCCAGACCACCGCAACGATGACCGTTGCCAGGGCAAGGCTGAGGGCGCTCTCATACATTCCGAAAAGCGGCATGTGGCCTGCGATCGAGGTTCTCAAACCCCAGGTGATGATCAGGGCCCCGGACCAGATCAGCGAAAGCCACCTGACGACTCTTTCGACTGCCGGACCTCCGCGGAAGATTCGAGCGGCGATGCCCAGGTGCCCGATGATCAGACCGGAGGGTACCAGCCCCAGGTAAAGGCTGCTCTCGAGCGTCATGGCGCACCCGCCGAGAGGTTGTTTCTCAGTTTCAGGGCCAGGCCGATGAGGCCCACCGCAAAGGAAGGCAGGATCGTAAATCCCTCGATGGCTACCCGGGTTGCCGTTGAATGTATATAGCTGAACGAGGGTTCAACAACCCAGGTTCCCTTGTGGGTGAGCGCGCCTCTCTCATCGGTGATGGCGATGCCCTTTTGCTCCGGGGGGGGTGACGCCTTTTTCGCGGGTTTTTCTGTTTTCTTTACAGGCTTTGGCGTCTCTTTCGTGGGTTTGGCCGTTTCCCGGGTGGATTCCGGTGCTTTCTCAGCAGGTTTTGATGTTTTCTGTCTGGGCTCTGGTGGCTCCTTCGAGGGTTTTGCCATTTCCTTGACAGGTACCAGCGCTTTCACAGCGGGTTTTGGTGTTTCCTTCCCGGGTTCTGGCGGCTCCTTCGAGGGCTTGGCCGTTTCCTTGACAGGTACTGGCGCTTTCACAGCGGGTTTTGGTGTTTCTTTCCAATACCATTCGGCACAGATATTGCTAGTTAATTAGCAGTTTTATAGTATCATTCGTAAACGGCTGAAACAGAAGATTTTTTAAAGACGTCAGCCAAT
>JBDLIO010000406.1:0-3640 GCA_039714865.1 Acidobacteriota bacterium
TCCCAGATATCGTGTCGTTGCCCGGACACGATATGCAGGCCGGTGTGGGTGCCCAGCCAGAGACGGTCCTCTTGATCCTGGGTGATGAAATACACGAGAAGATCCGCGGTGCCGTCGATCGGGGTGAAGGTCGACGTCGCCGGATCAAAACGGAACGCCCCGTCGTTGGTTCCCACGAGAAGGGATCCGTCAGCTGCCTCGTCAAGTGCTCTGATGCTGATTTCGGAACCTGAGGTTGCCGGTCCATCCAGAATTTCAAGGATAGAATCCCTGAGACGATACAACCCATCGTTGAAGGTGCCGATGTAAAGGTCGCCGTTCTGCGAACGGAGCACCGACCATATACAGTTGGTGGCGAGGCCCTGCGGTTCCCCCAGAATAGTGATCTCACCGCTTTCGAGATGGGCGAGGCCGTGACAGTTGGTCCCGATCCAGAGTCCGCCTCTTCCGTCATCGGTGATCGAAGTGGTTGATACGTTGAGTGGCGCCCCACCGACGCTGCTGAATTTGCAGGGGTTCAGCTGGAAAAGCCCATCCGCCGAAGTTCCGACCCACAAGGTCCCTTCGGCATCTTCAAAGAGCGCGGTCGTGTCGTTGAAGGTATGGCCGGCCTCCAGACCGATGTTCCGCAGGCTGCCTTTGACGCTCAGGAAGAGTCCGTGCCTCAAGGTGCCGATCCACAGGCCCCCGTCCCGATCCTCGAGGAGGGCAGAAACCTCTTGGAGGTTTGGGTTGTCGGGCAGTGGCTTCGGTTCCAACTCCCGGCCCGGCAGAAGACGGAAAAGGCCCTCTGCGGCGCCGACCAGGAGCTCGCCGGACCTCGACCGAAGGATCGCCTGGACCCAGCTGACCGGGTTGCCGGCGTGGGTTACGGACTCGATGTGGTTCTCCCGGAGAACGGAGACGCCGCCCTGACCTCCGAGCCAGACCGTCCCGTCGGTTTCTTCGAGCACGGTATAGACCGGAGGTTGAGCCAGACCGTCGTCGATTGTGAAACGTTTGAAATCTCCGTTGGGTCTGAGCCGAAGAAGATCGTAGGCCGTGCCGATCCAGATCGTGCCCGAGGGTCCGATATGAATCTCTGCAACGCCTTGAAGGCCGAGACCGTCCGGGGGTTCGAAGGTGTGGAACACGCCGTCTTTGAGGAAGACGATTCCCGACATCTCTGTACCTACCCACAAGGTGCCATCCTCGGCATCCACCAGGGACAGGATTCGGTTGCTGGGAAGATCGGTGTGTCTGGCGGTACCGAAGGATTCGAATTCAACGCCGTCAAACCGGGCCAGGCCTCCGAAGGTGGCGATCCACAAATAGCCGTCCGAGGTCTGAACCAAGTCGTTGACCGAACTCTGGGGGAGGCCGTCCTCGGTCGTCCATGCCTGTGCCATGAATCGGCCGGGATCTCCATTCGGAGGTGTCGCTGCTGCCGTGAGAACGACCGCCAAGGCGAGCACTGCGATCGTGGTCGGCAGACTCAAGAAAGAACCCCGAGGTTTTGGTGAACGGTTTGAAGGCATCTCGTCATTGTTACACTTCTGGGAGAGATGCGGCAATGGCGTGTTGGGCGAATAGCCGCCAAGGGGTGGTGGGAGAGAAACGCAGTACACTGTAGGTCCGGTCGGAAACCCAAGAACCGGTGGTCGATGGATCCTTGGGGTGAGTTCGAAAAGAGGGGCTGTAGATGTCGGTCACAGTAGATCGTTGGTGAGCAGTGAGGGTTAAGGTCCTGCTGATCGCCTGGGCCCTGGTCACGGCATTTGTCGGGGGTGTCGGCGCCCTTCTCTACTCTTCCGTTGTCGACATCTCAAAGCCCTTCGGCCTGCTTATTGCAGATCCTCCTGTGCCGGCGCCGAACGAGCGGGAATACGCTCTCGCCGTCGTGTCCCGCTTCAGTCCCTCCTTGACCTTTCGCCGTTACCAGCCCATCGCGGACGCCTTGGCCGAAAGAACACCTTACCGTTTCACGATTCGTGCCTGCTCCAACTACCGTGATGCTCTCGCCATGGTGGAGAGTGGAGAGGTTGTAGCCGCTTTCGTTGGGACATATATTTTTGCCGAAAGCGAAGGGTCGTCTTCGGTCGAGCCCGTTCTCAGGCCGCTGACGGCGGCGGGTGAGCCCTTTCACCGCGCAGTCGTGATCGTGCGGGGCGAGAGTCCGGTGTTTTCCCTGGACGACCTCAGGGGCCAGACGTTGGCTGTGCCCTCCCGTGAGTCCTTCTCGGGAAATTGGCTGAGCCGGGCCTGCCTCAACCGTTTTGGGATCTCTGCAGGCGACTTCGCGGCGGTCAAGCACTTTGAACACCACCACTCGGTGGTCTTCGAGGTCCAGCGCAATCAGTTCGCCGGGGGGGTCGTCAAGGAACCGGTTGCACAGGAATTTCTGGACGCCGGGATCCGGATCGTTGCCAGATCCGAGCTGATCCCCTCCTCTCCCGTGATCGTTCGATCCGGAAATCAATCGGAACCGGTGCTGGCCCTCCGTAAAGCTCTCCTTGAATTGGGAGCTGGCGACGACACCGAGGGTATGTCGGAACCGTCGAGGGATGATCAGGTGAGATTCGGATTTGCGCCCGCATCTGGTGACGACTACCGTGATATCTCCCGCCGTATTCAGGGCTGTCGGGACGACGCAATCCGAAACGGCCATCGCCTTCCTGGAGATCCAGCTGGAGAGCCCGGGCCGTGAGGATAGGCATTCGGGCACGAATGTTGGCGGCCGGTGGGAGCCTGATGACCGTTCTGCTGGTAGCACTCTGGCTGAGTCTTCTGCTGGTTGGACGCACCTTCATCCTCGATGATCTCAGACAGGATACTGTCGAACTGGCTAACACGTTCTCGACCTTCACACTTGATGCATTGATTGAGAAAGAGTCGGGTTCCGGCGCCCTGATGGAGATGTTGGACGATGCGATCTTCCTCTCTCTTGAAGGGGCGAAGGGTGTTCGTCGGATTACGGTCTACGACCCGGGTGGCATTGTCATAGCCGGTGTTCCGACGCCCTTCCCCCTCCAAGGGGGCCCGAGGGCCTCAGTCATCCCTGATATTGGAGCGCCGGTGACAGCCATTCACAAGGATCCGGACCTGGGTTGGGTTGCGGAAGCAATCGTTCCCCTGCGGACCGGAAGCAGGATCTGGGGGTTCCTGCGTTTTTCCTCCGATGCCAGGGATGCTCGCCACAAGATTCAGCGCCTTTTCTTTGTCTTGATGGGGGCGATTTTGCTTGCTTCACTTTCGTTGCTTTGGATCACATCAGCCCTGGTTTCTCGGCTGACGAGTTCTCTGGTCGACATGGCGGACCAGATGGCTCAGCTTGACCCAGACACGCCGGAAGAGCTTCGGATTTCCGCTGCTGACCACGAAGTTCACGTCGTGGAGAAGAGCTTCAATCTCTTGGTACGCCGGCTGAAGGCCTCTCGTCGCAAGCTGATCGAGACGGAACGACGGATGGCGCGGGCCGACAAACTCAATTCCCTCGCCCTGCTCTCCGCCGGTGTCGCCCACGAGGTCAACAACCCGCTGAACGGAGTGCGCAATTGCCTGGTGGCGATCCAAAAAGAACCGGACGATGAGGAGCTGCTTCGCGAGTACCTCGGGTTGGCGCTCGAAGGCCTCGAACAGATCGAAAGCGTGATTGCCAAGC
>JBDLIO010000407.1:0-3625 GCA_039714865.1 Acidobacteriota bacterium
TCAGATCGCCGCCGCGTGTTCGACACTGCGGCTGCTCGAACATCCCGACATCCTCAACGGGCGCGGCGGCGGCATGTGCAAACTCGGATACGGCTTCGACCGGCGCTACGGCTGTCCGGTCGACCAGGATCACGGCATCGAGGCGGTGCAGGACGTCTTCTTCCCGACGGCGGCCGCCATGCTGATGCGTACCCACGAATTTTTCGACGTCGGCGGCTTTGATCGAAAGATGTTCATGTACCACGAAGATGTCGATCTCGGCTGGCGTCTATGGCTCTTGGGCCGCCGCGTCGTCGTTTGCAGGGATTCGATGGTTCGCCACCACTTTGGGGGTACCACCCACTCCGCCAAGGGGCTCGAGTGGCGAGAACGCATGGGCAGCCGCCACAACGTTCGATCGATCCTCAAGCACTATCAGCCGGTCAACATCCTCAAGGCCTTCAAGGGCCTGGCAAAGTTGTGGCTTGGGATGGGCGCCTGGAGACACACCGCTCACGTCGTCTCGTGGAATATACTCAAACTGCCCGGCACCCTCAGGGAACGGCAGTGGATCCAGCGAAGGCGGCGGCTCGGCGATGACGAGTTCTTCCGCCGTGGCTTCATTTCCCCCTCCCCCTATCCGGCGCCGAATCCAGAGATTCGGGACCTCAAGACCCATAGAGATCACTGGATCGAGACACCGGTACTGAGACCGGGCCTTTTCTCTGCCCTGGGCCGGCTCGGGGCCGGTTGGTACCCCCCCCATCCAATCGACCAGGAAGAGGTCCGCCCATTCTGCGGGGATGCCAGGTGCGGCTTGAAGGTGGCCCCCGGAGCAAGCGGTACAGTCGAGGTGGATATCCACGTCCCTGAAGACGCGGTTCGGGGAGGCAGCTTTACGGTCGAAGCCAACGGCATCGATGTCTCGGCCCTTTTGACCGGAGAAGTATGGCAGACGGTCCGACTCGAGGGGGTTCAGGCCGATGGGCAGGGCAACATCTCCCTGAGACTCCGGGCACCCTCCTTCAGGCCGCATCAGATCTTCAAGAACTGGGATTTCCGGCGGCTCGGCGGCGCCGTTCGACTGGTTACCTTCAAGCCCGACCAGCCCAAACCGCCGCCGGTACCCGAAGGCGTCTCTGTCGTTGTCACGACCTACAGGCGCTGGCCGGTCCTTGTCATGACTCTGGACGCCCTGCGGGCCCAGAACTGGCCGAATCTCCAGGTCGTCGTCATGGATGACGGTTCGGGCGACGAAACCTGGGAGGCTCTCCAGCACTACAGGGATCTCCACTCTGATCACTTCCGCCTGACGATTGCCACCCAGGAGAATCAGGGCCAGGGCAGGGCCAGGAACAACTCCCTCTCCCTGGTCGAAGAAGATCTTGTTCTTTTCCTCGGCGACGACATCATTCCCGAGCCCGGGTTGATTCGCGCTCACGTCGAGTGCCACAAGGCGCTTGGCGAACCGGCTGCTGTCGTAGGTTTCACCGACTGGTACAGGCAGGAAATGTCGGTCACGCCTTTCATGGAAATGGTCAATTTCGAGGGCCACCAATTTGGCTACGACCATATGACTTCCGGAACCGATCAACCCTTTACCTGTTTTTATACCTCGAATATCTCCATCAATCGATCGATTCTGGGCGAGGAGCCCTTCGACCCGGCTTTCAGTTCCTACGGATGGGAAGATGTGGAACTGGGCTACAGGCTGAGTCTCCGGGGCCTTCGGATTGTCTATGAGGAGACTGCTCGAGCCGGCCACTTCCATCCGACGAGCGTGCGATCCTTCTTCCGCCGCCAACTGCAGGTGGGCCGGGTGCACCACGACCTGCTGGCCATTCATCCCGAACTGGAAAATGACCGTCACATGCCGCCCCAGCGACCACCGAAATGGTACCGCCTTGTTATCCCGTTTTCCGGGCCCTTGGTTGCAGCCGTCGACAGCCTTGACCTGCGAGGGCTCCCGGTTCCGAAGAAGGTCCTGCACCACCTGATGATGATCGGTTTTTATCGGGGTCGAGCGGAGGGCGCCTGAGTCCGGCTCTCGATCATCCCCTTACCGAACATCTCCGTCACCGTGGTATTCTGCCAAAGGGAAAATCAGACACATGACCACTCTCATTGCGCAGCGGAATTCAGACCTTGAGGAGGCCATGATCCAGGTCGGTCGCCGGCTGTGGGAACGGGAATTTATCTCCGGAACCGGCGGCAACTTCAGTGCTCGGCTCGACGACAACCATATTCTCTCGACACCTGCCGGCGTGGCCAAGGGACGGTTGACGCCCGACGATCTGGTCGTCACCGACCTTGAGGGCACGAGAATCTCCGGCCGGCTCCAACCCTCTTCCGAACTCAGGATTCACCTGGCGTCTTATCGCCTGAGACCCGAGGTCCATGCGGTGGTTCATGCACACCCAAAAACCGTGGTTGCCCACTCGCTGGCCTCGATCAACTTGATGTTCACGGCCCTGCCGGAAACTGTTGCCGCCTTGGGCATGATCCGTTCGGTCCCCTACGAAACGCCGGGCACCTCGGCGCTGGCCTTGAAAATGGAAGGCGCCCTGGCCGACCATAACGCCGTTGTGATGGAGCGCCACGGGGCGATCACCCTGGGACGGACCCTCCTTGAGGCCTACGATCGAATGGAAACCCTCGAGCACGCCGCCCAGACCCTGTACCTGGCCGAAACATTAGGAACAATCGAGGCCCTTCCAGACGACGAAATTGACCGGCTTCTGGACTTAGTCAAATAGCGTCCGGCTCAGGAAGGCAGCTGTCGGCTTCGCTACCTGGAATTGCTGTTTCGGCACGATGCGGGCCAGGCAATCGCTCTTCAGAATGTTGTCCCAGGAGGTCATCTGGTTTCGTTCTTGTGCTTCTTCGTGCCTCTTTGTGGCTTTTTTATGAATCTTGCAAGCAGCCAGCCATCAACTCGCGCCTCTGTAGCGGCATTCAGCGTTGAACGTTGGACGTTGAACGTTGGACGTTCAATGCATCGGCCGTTCTCACCCGAAGTCCCTCCATAATGCCGAGGATCCACGAATGTGCGGCAGGGGCGGGGAGAAAATCGGTCTCGGTTGGATCGGATTCCGACACCAGCGGACCCCGGACCAGGGGCATGAACCGGTTAGTCGGCGAAATGACCCATCGGGCGCCGTCGCAGGCCCGCGAAGGATTGACCGACCGCACCCTCGATCGTCCGGGAGGTACTGGATCCGGCCACAAGGTCGTATACCACGCCGGCAGCCACAACCGCCGAAAACGCTCGTGTGAAGGGCCGAAATGTTTGGCCGCTGCCTGATCGGTAGACACCCCGATGGCGTGGCAGACCTGGGCTTCCGGAACGACCACAGGCTGCAAGCCCAGGCTACTGACCCGCATGCAGAAATCGTTTTCCTCGTAGAAGAGAAAGTATTTTGGATCGAAGCCACCGGCGGCCTGAAAGGTCGCCCTCGTCACGGCCATCATCGTTCCCGACACCAGCGCAGTCGGCGTCGGGTCGGTCGCCTGCCATAACCTCAGCTGTTCCTTGAAGTACCGCCGCCGAGCGATCCAGAGTCCGTACCTGGCCTCGATCTCACTCCACCAACCCGTGTCTGGGGCCTGAGGCACTGCCCACCTACCGGCCTCATCCCACACCAAC
>JBDLIO010000408.1:0-3619 GCA_039714865.1 Acidobacteriota bacterium
CCTTCAGGGAGGCATACTCTCAGCGTTTTCCGGGGAGAAATACACCCTTTGTTTTTCTTTCGTCTTTGGGCGAACCCGAGCAGTTGGTACGGGGTCTCGAGGCGGAGGTCTGCGACTACCTGGTCAAGCCGATCGATCCCAGGGTGCTGCAGGCCAAGGTCCGGTCACTGTTGAAGCGGCGAGAGCGTCGCGATACCGGTGTCTTTCAAGGCGATCTCGGACTTTTTCCCTTTATCAAGGTCGTTCAGTTCTGTGAACAGCAGGGACTCACGGGCACAGTGACGTTTTCGACTGATGTCTGGCAGGCGGTTGTGCCCTTCAAGGCGGGTACGATTCAGTTGGATGACATCGGTAATGCAAACGACGTTGTCGGAGTTTCGTACGATTTTGATGAAATCGAAAGCCCCGACGAGATCATGGAACGACTGTACGATTTGGAGCAGGGCAGGTTCACAATCAGGCCGGGCGAGGTCGATTTCAGTTCTTTGGGGGGCGTCGCCGTCGTCGAGGCGGGTCACACTGAGGCGCCTCGTCCCCAAACGGCCATGCCGATGGGCCGATTGTCCGGGGTCAAGGTCGGCCAACGGCTGTTCCAGATTCAGACCGAGATGGTGCTCTATCCCGAAGAGCGGATCGTGACCGTGGTCATTCTGGACGGCAATACTGTACTCAAGCGATCACTGCCCGTTGAGGCCCCAGGTGCGAGGTCTGAACTGGAGGTTTTGATTGGGCAGCAACACCAGGAAGTCAAAGCGGAAGTCGAGCGAAAGATCGGCGGCCTTGGCAAGGTAAAGAGTTCCGAGGTCGGGAGTGAAACTCAGGGATTTTACGGGCTGTTCGACGCGGGCTTCGAGGCCTACCGGAAGGGCGATGTCGAAGAGGCGTTGAAGTTCTGGCTGGAGGCGCAGGTCCTGAAGCCGGACGATCCGACGCTGGAGATTAACCTCAAGATTGCGCGTGCCAAGCTTGAGGCTCGGTAGTTTTGGTTTGCCGGGTGAGCTGACGGCTATGGACGACGGCGCCCTGATCCTGGTCGTCGATGACGATCCGGTCCTGAGGAATCTCTCCGGCGAGATCCTGAGGAGGGGGGGATATCGGGTCGAGGAGGCGGAAAACGGGGGCGTTGCGCTCGAAAAATTTCGGGAGAACATGCCCGCTCTGGTTCTCATGGATGTCCAGATGCCGGTGATGGATGGGCTTTCTGCTTGTGCGGAGATCCGCAAGGTCTCGGACTTTGCGACCACGCCGGTGCTCATGCTCACGTCACTGAATGATCCGGACTCGATTGATCGTGCATTCAACGCCGGGGCCACTGATTTCATACCAAAACCGGTCAACCCGAGACTGCTCCTGGGAAGGGTGCGCTTTGCTCTGCGGTTACGGGAGATGGCAGCCGATCTCCAACGCAGCCAAACAGATTTACGGAGATCGGAAGAGAGTCGCGACTATCTTCTGAACTATGATCTCGTTACCGGTTTGCCGAACGAGGCACTTTTTATGGATCGCCTTCGCCAGGCTGTTCTTCACGCCGATCAGGACGGCACGTCGGTGGCTCTGCTGATGGTGGGCATGGAAAACTGTGCGGTCATCGCCAACTCCCTGGGCGCAGAGGTCTGTGACCGTTTGGTGAAGATGCTGGCCGAACGGCTGGCCAGCTGTATTTTGGAGGCCGATACGGTTGCTCGACTCTCCTTTGGACACTTTGGGATGATCCTCTCGCATGTAGAAAACCCCGAGAAGGCGGCAGTCACGGCTGCCAAGGCCATCGAGGTGATGATGCAAGAGTTTGACGTGGATGGTCGCCAGTTGTTCCTCGATGCCCACGCCGGGATTTCGATGTATCCCCTTGATGGTCCGGATGCTGAGGCTGTTTTCAACAGCGCCAATACGGCTTTGGGCCGAGCAAGAGAGGAGGGCAGCGGGGTTTTTCGCTTTTTCAAGGCCGAGATGAACGCCAGGGCTCATCGGCGCCTCACTCTCGAAACCGACCTCCGCCGCGCCGTTCTGGATCAAGAATTCTCTCTTAACTTCCAGCCGCAGCTCGACTTGAAACGTGCCCGGGTCGCGGGTTTCGAGGCGCTCCTGCGGTGGTGCAATCACGAGGATGGGCCGGTGTCTCCGGCAGAGTTCGTGCCCATCCTCGAAGAGACCGGGCTCATCAAGACGGTCAGCCCTTGGGTTCTCAAAGAAGCGTGCGTGCACCTCAAGACGTGGCGAGAAATGGGGTTCGAGGTTCCTTGCGTCTCGGTCAATCTCTCTGCCCGTGATTTTCAGGATCCCGATCTCCCTCAGGTCGTCAGGACGGTCCTGAGCGAAACCGGGATCACCCCCGGGATGCTGGAGCTGGAGATTACCGAGAGCGTCATCATGACGGACCCAAATGCGGCCCTCGCTACCTTGAACAAACTCAAGACGATGGGCGTTCGAATTGCCCTGGACGATTTCGGTACAGGGTACTCCTCCCTCGCGTATTTGCAGAAGTTACCTGTGGACGTCCTCAAGATCGACAGATCGTTTGTCGCCGACATGTCGAAAAACCCTGACAACGAGGCCATCGTCCGGTCAACCATCGAACTTGCTCATGGGTTGGGGCTTGAGGTTGTGGCTGAAGGGGTCGAGGATCAGGATGTCCTCAGCTTGCTCAGGGATATGGGCTGCGAGACTGCCCAGGGCTTTTTCGTCGGCCGCCCGATGGCTGGGGACGATGTAGCCAACTGGCTCGAGACTCGGTCGGCCGACGGGAATTGGAAAGACCTTCAGGACTTGAGAAGACTTTCCTGATGACCGGTGGTTCCCCGGCCTGGACTGGTGAACTATGATGTGGCCATGTTGAAGTCGGTTTTCGAAACGAAGCACATATTCAGGTGTTTGCCGAGTCGTGTTTGCTGCATCCTGTCAGCGGCACTGTTCCTGTTTCCCTTCATTGCGGAAGCGAGGTTGCACCAGCCGTTCGGATTGAACGCGCACTGGAATCCCTGGTTTGTGGTGGTGCTTCTGGTTGTTCTCGGCGGAGCTATTATCGTTGGCCGGAATAACCGGGAACTGCAGCGGGCTCAAAACGAGGTGCAGGCCGAGCTCGATAGGCGATTGGTTTCCGAGGAAGCCCTGAAGGTCAGTGAGAAGAAGTACAGGATGTTCGCGGAAAACGCCCCTGATTCACTGTTCTCAGTGAATCAAGCCGGGTTTATTGATGATGTCAATGAGGCTTTCCTCCAAGAACTCTCCTATTCGAGGGATGAAATCGTGGGCAACAGATTCGGCACCGCTGTTCATCCCGATGACCAGTTCCTGATTGAACAAGTCTCCGAAACCGTATTCGGTGGCGGGATATCTCGTTTTGACGGGAGAGTCAGAGATTCTCAAGGGGTTTATCGGTGGTACGCATCTTCAGCGTGGCCGATCTACGGGCAGGGGGACGAAGTCGTCGGATTTCAGGTCATCGCCCGAAACGTCGATCAGCGAATCAGAGACGAGATTCGACTCCGTCAGCTGTCGGCGGCCATCGAGCAGGCGCCGGTGGCGGTGGTGATTACCGACTGCGATGCTGTGATCGAATACGTCAATCCAGCGTGTTCACAGATCACAGGGTATTTCCCGGAAGAAATCCTCGGCCAGAACC
>JBDLIO010000409.1:0-3616 GCA_039714865.1 Acidobacteriota bacterium
CAACTTCGTATTCTGGGTCGGCATCGGCCACGCGGGCACGCTGATTTCGGCCATTCTCTTCCTGCTGCGCCAGAAATGGCGCACGTCGATCAACCGCTTTGCTGAGGCGATGACGATCTTTGCGGTTGCCTGCGCCGGAATCTTCCCGGCCATTCACGTCGGCCGTGTTTGGGTTGTCTACTGGCTCTTCCCGATTCCCAACCAGATGTCGATGTGGCCTAATTTCCGGTCGCCGTTGCTGTGGGACGTATTCGCGGTCAGCACCTATGCGACGGTATCGCTGCTGTTTTGGTACATGGGCATGATCCCCGACCTGGCGACCATTCGAGACCGGGCCAAGCACCCGATTCGAAAGATCGCGTACGGGGTTCTGGCCTTGGGTTGGCGTTCCTCAAATCGACATTGGCATCGTTTTGAGTCCGCCTATCTTCTTTTGGCCGCGTTGGCGACACCCCTGGTGCTTTCGGTCCACTCGGTCGTCAGCTTCGACTTTGCAGTGTCGATCATTCCGGGTTGGCACACGACGATCTTCCCACCGTACTTCGTCGCGGGTGCGATCTTCTCGGGCTTTGCCATGGTGGTGACCCTGATCATCCCGACACGGGCAATTTTTAACTTGAAGGAAATCATCACGCTGCGCCACTTGGAGAATATGGCGAAGATCATGCTGGCGACCGGGATGATGGTCGGCTTGGCGTATTCGACCGAGTTCTTCATGGCGTGGTACAGCGGGAACGCGTACGAGGGTTTCACTTTCCTCAATCGTGGGTTCGGGCCATATGCCTGGGCCTATTGGATCATGGTCAGCTGTAACGTCATCGTGCCCCAGGTCTTCTGGGTCAAGAGATTCCGCACCAATGTTGTCCTGCTATGGGTCGCTTCGATTCTGATCAACGTCGGTATGTGGTTTGAGCGTTTTGTCATTGTGGTCTCGTCCTTGAGCCGGGATTTTCTGCCCTCGAGTTGGGGCTACTACAGTCCAACCTTTGTTGACGTTCTGACTTTTGTTGGTTCTTTCGGCCTGTTCTTCACATTGTTCCTGCTCTTCCTTCGGTTCGGCCCGATGATCGGCATGGCCGAGGTCAAGGGTGTGATGCCCGAGGCACACCACGGTCGAGGGGCCCACGGGGACTACCACGGGGACGTCCCGACAGATCGTGACGGGCAGATTCCCGTCAAGACGAAGGGGGAGGTGGTCCAATGACGGCCCCCAACGATTACGGATTGCTCGTCGAGTTCGACAACGTCGACGACTTGATCCAAGGCGCCGAAGCGGTCCGGGACGCCGGCTACACACGGTGGGACGCCCATACTCCTTTCGTCGTCCATGGTTTGGACAGGGCGATGGGTATCAAGCCGACGATTCTCCCGATCCTGGTGTTCTTTGGTGGTGCCGCCGGGTTGGCGGGCGGTATTGGGCTACAGTGGTGGACCAACGCCGTCAATTATCCCTTCTTGATCAGCGGTAAGCCGTTGTTCAGCCTGCCGGCCAACATTCCGGTGGCATTCGAGACAACGATCCTCATCGCAGCATTGACCGCGCTCGTCGGCATGCTCGGGCTCAACCGGCTGCCGCAGCTGTATCACCCTTTGTTCAGCAGCAGTCGTTTTCGAAAGGCAACCGACGATCGTTTCTTCATCAGTATCGAAGCGGCCGATCCGATATTTGACGCCGAGGCGACCCGCGAATTACTCGAAGGTCTGGACGGCCGGCTTTCGCTTGAGGAGGTGCGGTCGTGAGCGGCATACCGCGTTGGATCGTCTATTCGATCGTCGTGCTGATCACTTTGTCCTGGGTTCCTTTGGCCCTGGTCCTCAGGGCCCGAACCGTTCGTTCGGCCAAGCCACCGCTGCACGTGGTCTCCGATATGGACAATCAGCCCAGTTTCAGGACACAGAAACGCAGCATGATGTTTGCGGATCGTCGGGTGATGCGTCCCCAGGTTTCCGGCACTGTCGCACGGGGACATTTGGCAGCCGACGATTCGTTGGAGCGGGGTAAGAATGGCGAAACTTGGATCACGGCCTTTCCCGTTCCGGTCGATCACGTGCTGCTCGAGCGCGGGCGAGAACGGTTTTCCATCTATTGTTCGCCTTGCCACGGTCATTCCGGCTATGGCGACGGCGCAGTCGCCAAGAGGGCCGATGCCCTCCAGGAAGGAACCTGGACTCCACCGTCCTCATTTCACACTGATCTGATCCGGTCCAGACCGGTCGGGCATCTCTACAACACGATCACCAACGGAATCCGCAACATGCCCGCCTATGGCCCGCAGATCTCGGTCGAGGACCGTTGGGCCATCGTCGCTTATGTCAAGGCGGTCCAGCGGAGCCAGAATGCAGGAATCGACGATGTTCCGGCAGACCTCCGGGCCTCACTGCGATGACGAGGATGACCATGGAGCAAACGACACTTCCAGATATCTCAACTCAGGCCAGAGGGCTCGAGGAGCTCGGCTCGAGGGTTCTCGTAATGGCCGGCGTTCTGATGGTCATCGGGGGCGGTGGCGCAATCGGCATGGCGGTGACCAGTGAGGGCGGCCTGCACCGCCTGGCGGAGACCTACCTGGTCAGTTTTGCCTATTTCCTCAGCCTCGCCTTGGGCGCCTTGTTCTTCGTCTTGCTCCAGCACCTGACGCGTGCCGGATGGAGCGTCGTGGTTCGACGACTTGCCGAAGCGATGTCGGTCAATGTACTCCTGATGGCCGTTCTGGCGATCCCTGTACTCCTCAACATGGAGCACCTCTATCATTGGGCTCACCCCGGCGCCGCCGATCACGATGCGATTCTTGCCGGGAAATCGGCGTTCCTCAACCCGCAGTTCTTCACCCTCCGTTTGGTGGTTTATTTCGCCATCTGGTCGGTGCTGGCGTGGTATTTCTTCTCCAACTCAAAACGCCAGGATGCAACCGGGGATCCCAAGCACACGCGAAGGATGGAAGGCCTGTCGGCCCCGGGCATGGTCGTCTTCGCCCTCAGCCTCAATTTCGCGGCCTTTGATCTGTTGATGTCTGTCAATCCCCACTGGTTCAGCACGATCTTCGGTGTGTATTTCTTTGCAGGCTCGGTGGTCGTGGTGATGGCTACCCTGGTCGTCCTCGCAGCGTATTTACCGCGGCAGGGGCGCCTCCAGGGTGTTGTGACGGCAGAGCACTATCATGATCTCGGCAAGCTGCTCTTCGGATTCGTCGTCTTCTGGGCCTATATTGCCTTCAGCCAGTACATGCTTTATTGGTACGGCAATATTCCTGAGGAAACCGTGTGGTATCTGACTCGGCAGACCGGGAGCTGGACCGGGATCAGCCTGGCCCTGTTGTTCGGGCATTTCGTGATTCCATTCCTCGCCCTGGTGTCACGTTTCCCGAAGAGGCGGCCGCGGTTGCTGGTCTTGGCGGCGCTGTGGATGCTGGGAGCGATTGCGGCTTTCACCGCGATGGCCGTGGCCGGGCGCGAAATCCAGAGCGAGATGAACACGTTCGAGCTGATGATGTACCGGTCCGTGATCGGTTTTGCCATCATTCTGTTTGTGCTGCGCGGCCGTATCTTTGGCCCGGATGTCAGGCCAACCAGCTTTGTCGAACACATCCGGCGCAATATCATCCATTTCACTGCGCAG
>JBDLIO010000410.1:0-3616 GCA_039714865.1 Acidobacteriota bacterium
CGCCGGGTTCCGGCCCTGGCGAGCCGCTCTTTCGGAAACCAGGAAGGTCCCAAAATTGGGCACCGATACCTTGTCGCCATCGGCAAGAGCCTTGCCGATTTCTTCAAACATCGTGTCGTAGACCATCGCGACCTTTGTCTTATCGATACCGGTCAGTTCATGAATACTATTCACCATATCTGCTTTGCCTGCCATGTTGCCTCCTTAAATAGGCCGCAACCATCAGGTTTGGTCACGCCTGTTTTGAACATCGGTCACACTACCCGCCCCGTCGACCAAGGTCAAGATTCCCCGGGAATCTCGGCGCTCCAACGCCTGTTGTAGACGATGACATGAAGCACATTTGCACCCTCATTCTGTGTTTGAGCCTCCTCGCTGTTCCGGGGACGGCCATTGGAGACGAGATGTTGACGACCGGTGAAGAGTTCCCCTCCTTCGAACTTCAGGCCCACGACGGTTCCGTCGTCAGCTCCTCGGACCTCGAAGGCTCGATCTACCTGGTGTATTTCTATCCCAAAGCCGATACGCCCGGTTGCACGAAAGAGGCCTGCGCCTTTCGCGACGCATGGTCCGAGCTGAAAGAGGCCGAGATCCGTGTCTTCGGAATCTCCTATGACACACCTCGGTCCAACCGTGCCTTTGCCGAGAAATTCAGCCTTCCCTTTCTCCTTCTCTCGGACACCGACAAGGCCCTGGCCAAAAGCGTTGGGGCGGACCGGCTCCTGATTCCGGTTCCGAAGAGGATCTCCTACCTCGTCGGGGCCGACGGCAAAATCCTCAAGACCTACCCTTCGGTGTCCCCCTCCAGCCACGCGGAAGATGTGTTGAAGGACTTCAGTCAGTTTCGCTGAGCTGTTTCTATTTTTCGAGACAACGATCGTATCTTGAGTAGAATACTCCTGGTGACCGGCAAAAACCCTTGACAGAAACTGACGTTTCTGTATATTCCTAAATGGTTATAAGGTAGATGGAGGAGCCGATGCCACGACACGCACCAACATTCCTGATGATGCTCGCCACCTTGGCCGGGTTCTCAGTGCCATCGATCGCGCAGGAACTGACGCTACAACAGGCGATAACGACGGCTCTGGAGCACAATCGTACGATCGCCGCGTCCTCCGCCAAGTTCTCCGCGGCCCAAGCCCGAGAGGAGCAGTCCGAGGGCTACCGTCTGCCGACGGTTGATTTGATGGAGGTTTTCTCCTACACCGACAACCCCGCAGAGGTCTTCGCGTTGACGCTCAACCAACGGCGTTTCGACATGGACGAATTCTTCCAAGCCGACCCCAACACGCCGGATGCCCTGGATACCTGGATCACCAGGTTGGAGGTCACTCAACCGATCTACGTCGGAGGTAGGATCTCAAGCCGCAACGAACAGGCGTCCTTGATGGCGGCTTCCGCCGCAAAGGACCTCTCCCACGCACAACAAAGGGTCGTTTTTGACGTCGCCACGGCCTTCGCCAACGCTCACAAAGCGGCCGAGCACCTGGAGGTGATTCGGCGAGCTCGGGAGACAACGGCAGCCCACGTTGCCCTGGCCGAAAAGTTCGCCGAACAAGGATTCATCATCCATGCGGAGGTCCTCAACGCACAGGTCCACCTCGCTCGAATGGACGAGATGCTCGTCGAGGCCGAAAGCAATGCAGACCTCGCCCAATCGGCGCTCGACTTTTCGATGGGCATCGACCAGACCTCCCGCCATCAACTCCACGTTCTCCCCCCAACTCCACCTGTGACCCAGCCGATGGCGGTGTGGATGGATCAAGGGGTGACAACACGACGCGACCTCGAGGCACGTCGACGTGAACTGGACGCCGGTCGCCTGGAGGAGAAGGCCGTCAGTACAGGCTTCAAGCCGGAGATAGCCGTCCAGGGCCGATACGAGCTTTACGATGACCAGCTGTTCGGCAGTAACGGTCATTCCGGCTCGGTGATGGCGGTCGCCAAGATCAACCTCTTCAGCGGCGGTTCGGACACTGCCCAGGCCGAGGCTGCCCGACAAGAAGCTCTCTCAGGTGAATACAACGTCGCCCTGTTTTCGGAGGCCGTCCGGCTCGAGGTCCGCAGCGCCTTTGCCCAGGTCCGAACGGCTGAGAAAAGACACCTGACGGCCGGCCGTGCGGTCGAGGCGGCCCGGGAAGCACTGAGGGTTCGAGAGAAACGATTCGAGCAGGGGCTGGACAAGATGATTGATCTGCTTGATGCCGAGACCGCCCTCAGGGAGTCCGAGCTACGGGAACTGGTTGCCCGCTATGATCTGACCCTGTCGACCTATCGCCTTTACTTCACGTCAGGGACGTCACTGACCGCCCTGTTCGATATAGACCAGTCTTCTCAGGAGATCCAACAATGAACGCCAAAACGCTGCTGATTCCCGTCCTTGTTATGGCCGTCACTCTGGGGGCGTGCGCCCCGGACAAGGCCGAGTTGGCCCAGGCCGACCTTTCGCCTCTCAGTGTCCATGTCATCCAGGCTGAGGCCATGACCTCATCCAAGGCAATCGAAGTCTACGGAGTAGTTCAGCCGGCTCGGCAGGCCTTCGTCTCGAGCCGGGTCATGGGTCCCGTGGTTGCGGTCAAGACCTGGGCAGGCGCCACCGTTTCAAAGGGACAGGTCCTGATCGAGATTCAACCCGAAACCTCGAAAGGCCAGGTAGCTCAAGCCGAAGGGGCCTTGGCCCAAGCCCGCGCGGCCCTGGCCATGGCCGAGAGAAACCTCAAACGGTTTGAGAATCTCCATGCCGAAAAGGCCGCTTCCGAAGTCGAGCTGGACATGGCCCGAATGCAGCATGGTCAGGCCAAAGGGGCCGTCGATCAGGCCATGGGAGCGGTTCATACCGCCAAGACAGTCGCCGGCGAGGCCGGAGTTGCGGCGCCATTTGCGGCCCGGGTCGTCGAACGACTTGTTGAGGTCGGCGACATGGCGGCTCCCGGACGTCCGTTGATCCGACTTGAAAGCTCCGAGGGTCGTCGACTCTGGTTGAGCGTTCGCGAGGCCGACATCGCACGCCTCGAACTCGACATGAGAATCCCGGTCACCCTGGACTCGAGGGCCGACCACGGAACGATCGAGGGAACGGTGGCAGAAATCGTGCCCTCCGCCGATCCGGCTACCCATACGTTCACGGTCAAGGTCGACCTCGGTTCGGTCGATGTGGCATCAGGAATATCGGGGCGCGCCGCCATCCCCGGCGATGCAGTCGACCGGGTCGTCATTCCGGCAGCGGCCGTACACTCTCGCGGTGGACTCGAGTTGGTTGTCGTTCGAGCCGACGACTCCTCGGCAAGAACTCGAGCGGTCACCACCGGCTCAGAACTTGCCGACGGCCAGGTGGAAATCCTTTCGGGAATCAAAGCCGGAGATTCCGTCGTCATTGACGCACCCGGGGCCGTCGCCGACGGCACTCCGTTGGAGGTGTCCTCATGACCGATACGCCGTCGACAGAGAACCGCCCGACGGCGGCAGAATTGGAAAAGGCCCGCAGGGACGCACTGCGCCTCAAGATCACACGGCGCAAACTCGGTCCCTCGGGTCGCCTCGGGCGTGCATTCCTGGACTCGAAGCTGACGCCGCTGATCATCGTCGCATCCCTGCTGCTCGGCGCCTTCGCCAT
>JBDLIO010000411.1:0-3604 GCA_039714865.1 Acidobacteriota bacterium
GGCCCAGGGACAGAATGAGGCACAGCGAAAAAGTCATCGAATATTTCATGAAATCCTCCAATACGGCGGCCCTCGGACCGCGCCGGGTACCTTAGCACGGCGGGGGGGCGGGGGTCGAAGGGTCAATGGGTCAAAAAGGTCGAAGAGGGCATTTGAACGTCCAACGTCCAATACCAACGCTCAACGTCGAAGTACGCGTTTCTGTTCACCGGTTGTCTGAATGGCGGAGTACGATGCCAACATTGTCGTGATCCCACACACGGGATTCGTGAGCGTTCACCGTTGAGCATCGACCGTGACTATTCCATTTCCATGAGCCCTTCGGTGCGGCCTTCAAAGTTGGTATTGAGCGTTGGAATTGGACGTTCGATCCGGCATCCCGGCGTCCCAGCCTACTTCGCCGAAATCCTCAGACCTTCGAGCTCTTCGGCCGCTTTGGTGACGGCGTCTTCAAACGCCTCTTCCGTTCCGATGCGGTGGGGGGCGAACAGGTCCTGCAGGATCTCTCGGTTTTCGCTGAAGGGGCTCGCCACGGTGATGGTATCTGTCTGAATTCTCACCCTGGCGCTCTCGATGATTCTCCGGGCGGCTTCGTCAAAGGGTGCGCCGGGATCGGTGACGGCGCCCAGTGTTGATTGCAGTCTACCGGCGACTTCGCCGACGATGGCGTTGTCGAGCCGGTCTCCGAGTTGCTCCATTTTTTGATGGAAAGGCTCCATCTCCTGGTGCATTCGCCCCATTTCTTCGTGGAGGGGCTCGAGCGCACGGTGCATTTCTTCGATCGCCTCGTGTTGGGGCTCCATGTCGAGATGGAACTGCTCCATTTGTTTGTGGAGTTCTTCCATCTCCAAGTGGACCAGTTCGAGCGCTTTCAGGTGGGGTTCGAGAGCCTCGTGGCTCAGGTGGATTGTTTCGAGGTGCTCACTGATCTGCTCCTGAATCTGGTGCTGCACCTCGGCAAGGGTGCCGTCGTCGATATGCAGTTGGAGTTCTTGCATCTTGGCTTCGAACGCTTCCATCTCCAGTTCCAGGGGTTCCATCTCGATCTCAATTTCCCTCATTCGCTCGAGGTGCGGCTCCATCGCCTCTTCAATTCGCGCGATGGCCTCTTCGTCGATCTCGATCGGTTCGATCAGCTCGATCTGTTGCTGAATCGCAAACTCTTTGGCCTGCAGTTTTTCTGCATGTTGTTCGATTTCCTTTTCGGCCGCCTTCATTTCCGCGACGATTTTCTCGATTTCGGGGTTGGCCGGAGCGGTGACTTCGGTTGGAGAGCTGGATTGTGCTGGGCTTCCCATCGGTGTCACGGCGGCCAGGGCAGAGACCACGGCGGCAACCAGAATGACGACGGGGATCAGGACGGCGGTGCCGACCCGGCGGTGACTGGTGTTCTTCAAGAGAGTCATGATGCGTTTCTCCAAATCGGGTGTTCGGGCCATCGCCATTCCGGGAATGGCCGGCGCCGGGTTGAGCATGGCGGAGCGGGCAATGTCCAGCAGGTGGTCGGCGTAGGCGGTCGGTCGGGTTCCCAGGGCGATGACTTCTTCGTCGCAGGCCAGTTCCTGTTCCAGATCCAGGCGCCGTACTGCCCACCATGTCAGGGGGATGAACCAATAGACGGCCCTGGCCAGCCGCGCAAGTACACGAACGGTCCAATCCATTCGTCGCACGTGCACCATTTCGTGGAGGAGCACGGCAAGGCGGCGGTCTTCATGCCAGTCTCGGCCATACGCCGGAATCAGCAGGGAGGGATTCAAAAGACCGACGGTTGCCGGAACCTCGATGTCGGAGCTGATCAGCAGTTGTACGGGGCGTTGCCGGCCAACCCGGAGGGCTGCGCTCTCGAGCAGTGAGTTCCATCGTTGATCAGTCAATCGAACAGCGGTGCGAAGGGTGCGCCGGACGCGGAGAAGACCGAGGCACAGGTGAAGCAGGAGGGCGGTTGCCCCCATGGCCCAAAGGGTCAGAAGGCCTGAGGTCCAACTCAAGGGGATCGTTCTTGAGGTCGCGCCGACTTCCGGTGAGGAGGTCTTCGGTTGTGCGATCGCCGGGGTTTCAGCCGATGTGGCTCCGGTCTGCGTGAGGGTCCGATCTGTGATTGAAAGTGTTGGCGCCGTGTTGTTGAAGACGGCCGGCAATGGGATTTCCATTTTCGGGAGCAGTGGGCCGACGGCCGGTATCAAGAGGGTCCCGGCGAGTGCGGCGGTCCATACGACGGCACGCAGCCGGGCGGGACGCCGCCCGAGAACCTGTGTCAGAGATGCGGCTGCGGCCAGGAGGATCAGGACCTTGAGGGATCCAAGGCCGAGCATGGGCAGAATCTCCGTCATGACTTCACCTTCCCCGCCTGGTCAATCAGGCGCGCAAGACGCTGGAGTGCTTCGGCGTCCAAACGGTCGCCTTCAAGGTTCAGGAGTGCCGCCATGGCGCCTTCGGCCGAGCCGTCGAAAAAGGTCCGGACGATTCGATTGAGAGCTTTGCCCCGTGCTTCCTCGTGGGGCACGGTCGGCAGGAATACGTAACGGGGGCCGTCCTGTTCGTGGTGCAGGTGCCCCTTTTCTTCGAGAATGCGCAGCATGGCCCTGACGGCAGAGTTGGAGGGAGGATCCGGCATCGCGCTCTGGACTTCTGCGGCTGTTGCCTTTCCGCGTTCGTAGACGATGTTCATGATCTGGCGTTCGCGCCGGCTCAGGTGGCTGGAGTCTGCGGCCATGTTTCGGCACCTCTCTCTCGTTCTTCGAACAATCATCATGCTAAGTTTTTAGCATGATGTTAAAAATTTAACACCTATTTTTCATTTGTCAAGGGGGAGGCGCTCGGAAACAAGGGGAGCCGCCGACGCTGAGCCCCCCGATCACCCCAAAATCCAAGCGCGTCCCTCTCTCCGACGAGGCGTGCGGGGTCAGGCCTTCTTCAACGGGCAGATCTCCCGAACCCGGCCCTGACGCCCCTTGAGGGAAATGCACCGAGCGAGGGCGCCGGCAGGCGACCTCGAAGGCCGGGGTTGAGGGTCTGGGTCAGGGTCAGGGGCAGGGACTGGGGCAGGGGCCGGGGCTGGATCGCAAGGTCTATTCGCTCTCTACCGTTCCGATCGCATGGAGGGCGAACGGGCCTGGCCCTGGATGACCGGGCGGCGATGATCGTTTTCGTGTTGTTCATTTGGTATCAGGAATAACGGAGGAGAAAAGCGGAGTCAAGGGCAAGCCTACCGCATAGCCTATGGCTCGGCAAAAGAAATTGACGTTCACCTTCGGATTCTGGTTGGCGCCAAAGCGGTCGACAGGCTGAAAACCGAAGCCGTTCTTGAAGAGTTCGACCAGGTTCGAGCGATGCTTTGGCGTCTGATCCATCCGAAGCCCTGAAAGAGGCCGCAAAGGCGTCGGCAAACACGAGCGCCCCACCTCCTGAGACGGGGTGTGTCAGTCTCTTCCCACGGTCCCCGAGTAGATGATCCGACGGGGCAGACGTCGCGGACCGTGGGGAGACTGATACCCCTGCGGCGAGCGCCTCAGCGATCGAGTGTTGGCATCAGGGCCTTAGGCCACCGAGGTCATTTCCCTCAAGGGCGGTGTTCTCCCGAATTCGACTCTGTTGCCCTTGAGGG
>JBDLIO010000412.1:0-3599 GCA_039714865.1 Acidobacteriota bacterium
GGCAGCAGCATCATCGAAATCGAACGACTGACACCGTCGAGTTCCACGGTTCCTTCAAATTCGTCCCGGCGGATCAATTTCATCGGAATGGCAAGGCACATCAGTGTGGTTCTCCGTCATCGTCGGTCGTGTATTTGATGCTCTCGATGTCCAGTTCGTCGCCTCCGGTGACCGCCAGAGGCATGGAACAGGTCGGACAGAGCCGGAGCCAGGAGCCGTCGACCCGGTCCTCGATCACTCCGCAGTTCTGGCAGGTCTGGGTTGCGGGGCACCACCGGACCTCGAGTTTGGAGGCGGAATCCGGAGTATCAATCGTCACTGCCTCCCATGCGTAGCTCATCAGGTCCGGCTCGACCGCCGACAGTTCGCCAACGGCCAGGTGGACGGTATCGAGGCGACCCGGCCCGTACTCGGTGACCGCCTCGCGGCACTGGCGATAAACCTCGAGAGCAATCCCCATCTCATGCATCGAAGGTACTGTAGGTCAACTGCGCCGTGAAGGCAAAAAGGTCGAATGGTCAAAGAGTCAAGAACACAAACGCAATTGAACCGCAGAGAGCGCAATGGAAACGCAAAGAAGAGAGGCAAAAAGCCCGCTGGGACTGCATGTGGGAGCGCGGGCCTCCAGGCCCGCATCGTGTCGACAGGAAATTTGCATGAGGCTCAGCTGACAGCTTCTTTACCCGTAGGGGAAGACGACGGGGTAGCTGGGGATCATCATTTCCTGGGCTTTCTCGACGTCCCTTTCGGTGGGACGAATGAGGATCAGGGGAACCTCGAGGTCGTGGGGCAAGGCCCGGACCGTGCTGCCCAGCCCGATGTCGAGGGGGCCCGATTTACTGTGGGAACCCATGATCAGGACATCGGCCTCGACCTCTTCGATGACCTCGAGGATCTCTGTGCTGGGCTTGCCGGTCCTCAGGATCGTGTGGACAGCGATTCCCTCCTCCACCAGTGGATCCACAAAACGCTGAATCTTCTCCTCGGTGGTCGCCAGGTGGGGCAGGAGATCGACCGGGGCATCGACCGATATCACCGTCAGGGTAGCCTCGTTGACGATGGCCATCGCCCGGGCGACGGACCGCTGTCGGAGGGCGACCGGAGTGAAGTCGAGATAGCGTTGCAGGGCGACGGCGACACAGATCGATCGGTAGACCATCGTGACCTCCCTCTCCATGGTAACTCCTCCGTTTGAAACCGGTGGTGCCCCGCATTGGGGTTCGATTGGTGAGCCTTGGCCCCTCCCGGGTAATCCTGGCGACTGACGTGTTAGGATTGCGACCCAATATGACGACCAACGGTCAACCTGAGAAGCCTCCCGGTGGTAACTCTCCGGTCAATTCAGGTTTGCCGTGGCCCAAGGACGACACCTCAAGAGCGAGCGCGGGCGACCGTGTAGGCCGTTTCCGTATCGTCGAAGTGATCGGCGCCGGCGGCATGGGCGTCGTCTACGAGGCCCTCGACGAGGCCCTGGGCCGTCATGTCGCCCTCAAGCACCCGCGGTCGGACGTCAAGGACGCCGAGACCGTTCGGGCCCGTTTCGTGCGAGAGGCCAGATCGGCGTCACGACTGCTCCATCCCAACGTCGTGCCGATCTTTGAGGTCTTCGAGTTCAAGGACATGCCCTGGTTGGCGATGGAACTGGTCGAGGGCGGAAGTCTCAAAGAACGGTTGAAAGAGGCGGGGCCGATGCCCTTGCTCGAGGTTCTCAGGTATGCGGAGGCCCTTGCCGGCGCCCTGGCGGCCGCCCATCAGCTCAATATCCTCCACCGTGACCTCAAGCCTGCCAATATTCTGTTGGATTCGCTGGGCAGGGCGCGCCTGGTTGACTTCGGTCTGGCCCGGCGTCTGACGAGCCAGAGCCGCGCGGACGAAGAGACCATTACCCGCCTGACCG
Source organism: Acidobacteriota bacterium (assembly GCA_039714865.1). Lineage (GTDB taxonomy): Bacteria > Acidobacteriota > Thermoanaerobaculia > Thermoanaerobaculales > Sulfomarinibacteraceae > DAOWGJ01. The sequence goes on from JBDLIO010000412.1 coordinate 1,898, forward strand.
AGCAGGGTCACATGGTGGGTACGCCTGGTTACATGTCGCCCGAGCAGGCCCTGGGCCGTTCCCTGGACGCACGCAGCGACATCTTCTGCCTGGGGCTGGTGCTTTACGAAATGGTAACGGGCGCCTCGGCTCTTCAGAGTGCCGGCAGCGACAGCTGGTTGGACAGCCTGCTCCACACTCCTGCGACGCCGATCGTTCACTTTCGCTCCGACACGCCTGAGGCCCTTGAAGACATCGTACGAAAGGCCCTGGCCAAGAAGCCCGAGGACCGGTACCAGAGCGCCGCGGCCATGGCGGCCGACCTCAGGGATTTGCGCGGTGAAGTCGAAGGGAGCCTGATTCGGGAGAAGGTCTGGCGTTCTCGTCGGCAGCGACGGCTGGCGCAGACCCTGGGCCTGACAGTGCTGGCTGCGGTTGTTTTTGCCGGCGCCTGGTGGCTCAAAGGCATTGTCGCGCCCGAGAAACCAGCGACCAAATGGGTCGCCAAGCCCCTGACCCACGATCCGGTATGGGCGGCCGATCCGGCACTGTCGCCGGACGAGACCATGATCGCCTACGCCTCTGGGCGCAGCGGCAGCGGTGATATCTGGCTGATCGACCGCGAGGGCGGTAGCGCCCTGCGGCTGACCGACCATGAGGCAACTGATCGGCGCCCCACCTGGTCATCAGACGGCAGTGACATTTTCTTCACCTCCTTTCGGAGCGGCGAGGCGGCAATCTGGAAGGTGCCGCGCTTGGGAGGCACGGCGGAACTGGTCCTGCCCGATGCGGACGATCCGGCCCTGTCGCCGGACGGCACACAAATGGCTTTCGTACGCCGTAACGAGAGCGGTCATTACCGGGTGGCGATTGCTCCCCTGAATGACCTTGAGAATTTTCGATACCTGACGACGTCCGAGGACGGCTACTGGTACCACCGATATCCGGACTTCTCACCGGACGGGAGAATGATCAGCTACAACTCGGCTCAGGGTTTGTGGATTGTGCCGGCGAACCGGGATCAACCGCCCCGCAAGGTGGACTCGAGCCAGGAGACTATCGGCCAGAGCGAATGGTCCGGCAAATCGCTCGTTTATTCGAAGGGATCAGCATGGACGACAAGTTCTTTGTGGCGGGTTGATCCGGAAGGAGGACTCCCGGAAAGGTTGTCGACCGGTGGGGGATCCGAGAATCAGGTTTCGCCAACCGCCGATGGACGATCTTTGGTCTATTCGAGCCGGAAGAACCGGAGTTGGCTCATCGTCTGGGATCATCTGGCCGCCAAGAGTGTTCGATTGGCTGACGTGGTCAATCCCGAAATGGCCATAATGGCCCCGGATGGCAGTTCGGTGGTTTTTTGGGGGGCGTATCGAGAAGGGGACAACCTCTTTTTGCAGGAATTGCAGGAGGGCCGGGCGGTCGGCAGGCCCCGGCCGCTGATGGCTCGGGCTGGTTCCTATATGTCTCCCGCTATTTCTCCGGACGGCCGATGGATCGCATTCCAACAGGCGATCGATAGCCAAAGGGACATCTGGGTCATTCCCGTCGCCGGCGGAACGCCGGTGCAATTTACGACTGACGAGGCGAAGGACGGCGGTCCCTTCTTCTCCCCCGATGGGGCTCGGCTGACATTCTTTTCAGACCGAAGTGGTCGGTATCACATTTGGTGGGCCCCGATTGAGGAAGGGCGGCGCGTGGGCGAAGCCGAACAGTTAACTTTCGA
>JBDLIO010000413.1:0-3595 GCA_039714865.1 Acidobacteriota bacterium
CGGCGGATGTAGCGACGGATGATGTTCTTGTCGAGCGCGCCTTTTGCCACAGCGCCGCCGCCGCGAACCACGGGCGCGTTGCTCTTGCCGCCGCTGCCGTAGCCGGAGCCGGAGCCGCCGCCGCCCCCATGCCGGCCGGCGCCGAGGGTGCCCCAGCCGCTGCCGCCGCCGCCCAGACCACCGAGCCGAGCCTCGGGGTAGCCCAGGTAGAGGCTGCTGTAGCCCGCCGCCGCCGCCGCGTCGAGAGCGACGACCAGATCGGCCACGGTCGCCGCTTCATCCTCGATGACCAGCACTCGGCCGACGCAACCGCTCATGCGCTCCTCCCCCATTACGCGACTCCATCCGGAAACGGCAACCGGAACCGGAACACCGTACCCCTGTTCTCTTCGCTCTCGACCTCAAGGGAGCCACCATGTGCACGGACGATGGTGTCGCTCACCGCAAGACCCAAACCCGTGCCTTCCCCGACCTCACGTGTGGTGAAGAACGGGTCGAAGATCTTTTTCCGAATTTCCGGAGGAATACCGACGCCATTGTCCGCAACCTCGGCCACCACGAATCCTTCCATCACCCCCGTTCTGATGGAGAGGGTTCCCCCATCGGGCATCGCCTGGATCGCATTGAGGATCAAGTTGAGGAAGAGCTGTTCCATCTGGAAGTGATCGGCGAGCACGGTCGGCTCCTCGAGGCTGAGTTCCAGTTCGGTCTTGATGCCCTGATGTTTGACCTCGTAGGAGGTCATCTCCAGTACATGGTGGATGTTGTGATTGATGGAAGTCGGTTCCAGCGTCATCTCGCGGGAACGTGAAAAATCGAGCAGATTCTGGATCGTGCGCTCGATTCTGTGAAGACCGTCCCGGATCAACCCCAGGTACCGCTTGACCATCTCCGGATCGTCGATGGAGTTCTCCAGATTCTCGCTGCAGGCAAGGACACCCGCCAAGGGGTTGTTCACCTCATGCGCCACTCCTGCAGCCAGCGTGCCGACGGCCGCCATCTTCTCAGTGTGGACCAACTGGCTTTGGCGCACGGCATCCCTCTTCTGGGCCTCCTCCAGCTCATCCATCATGCGATTGAAGCCCCCCGCAAGCTCACCTACCTCGTCGCCCCGCCGGTCGTCACTTCTCACCGACAGATCACCACGCCCCGCCCATTTCATCCGGCGGTTCAGGGCAAGGATCGGCCGGATCAGAGTCTCCACGTACACCGCCGTCAGGACCGAGTTGCCCAGCATGAGGATCAACGCCATGATCCCCACCCGTTTGCCAAGGGCGGCCACCGTTTGCTCCACCTGCACAAGGGAGAACCCGGCTGCCAGACAACCCCAAGACTTTGTCGAGATATTCAGAGTCGTCCGAACCTCCAGGATCCGTTCCCCATTTTCGGCCCGGAGTATCTCGGTGGTGGTTCCCGTCTCGATCGCTGAAGGATCGAGGGCCCGGGGGAACGGCTTCCCCAGCAGCTCCCACCGATTCGAGTAGTTGACCCGTCCGGTGGGGTCCGTCACAACGACGTAACGGATGAGGTCCCGGTTCCGGTGGACCACCTCATCGATGGTGTTTTCAATCAAGCCGCTCTCCGAGATCAGGTCCAGATCCTCGTACATCAGAGTATCCGTGATGGGGATCGCCAGGATCTCGGTCAGACTCCGCGCCCGGTTGACGATAGCCTCGTAGCGGCTCCTCTGTTCGTAAATCATTCCAAGGACCGCAACCCCGGTCATGGTCAATACAATCAAGGTGTTCGAATAGAGGAAGAACTTCGTCCGCAGGCCGAGGCGCATGCTCCTACCCTTTTCCTGGGCATTCGAGCAAGTGGGGGGGGTCCAGCAGTCCCCGCTTTCCGAAGAGCAGATTCACCCACTGGCGAACGGGCCGGTAGTCGGCGTCCGATACCGGCGCGAACCCCCCCGCCAGTTCTTCGTCCCAGCCCTGCATCCGCTTCCGGATCTCCGGGTCATGTTCCGGACGCTCCATGAGCACTTTCACAAGGGACCGCCGGAACTCCGGTGAGGCGCCCGGCCGAACCACCAGCGGAAAATTCGGGATCGGTTCCGACCGGGCGAGAATCCTCAAGCCCCGCCCTGCAAATCGTTCCCCCACGATATCGCGAACGCCGCAGGCATCTGCCGTACCCAGGAGCACAGCCCTGGCGGCCTGATCGTGGTGGCCGAGATACCGGCACGTGAATTCCTCGCTCGGGTCCAGACCTGCCTCCCGAAGCATCAGGCACGGTACGAGATGCGCCGAAGTGGAAAGCGGCGAACCGAAGGCGAACACTGTCCCCACGAGATCGGAGAGCGTCTCGAAGGGGCTGTCCTGGCGGACCATGATCAGACTCCTGGAGGTCGCACTTCCCCTGGTATTGAGACGAACCACCGGCGTGGCGCCACAGGCCTCGTTAACCCGCAGGTAGGTGAACGGGCCGAGGTAGGCCAGATCGAGCTCGCCCGAACATAACGCCTGGACCGTCTCCTCGTAATCCAGCGTTACGGCCAACTCCCAACGATCGCCCGTGGTCTCTGTCAGGTAGTCGACGAGCTCCTGGTACTTGACATACATCAGACGGGGGTTATAGAAACCGACCACACCCAAATGCCGAACGGCGGACACGGTAACCGGAGCCTCTTCCCCGGAGAACGCCGGGAAGACCCACGGGAAGAAGAGGGGCACGAGAAAACAGAGGCCGACTCCGAGCCGCCGTGCTCCCCGCCGAGGATCAGTCCCTCCGGGCAGTCTGCGCTGCGAGCTGTTCCACCAACTCATTGCACCTAACCTCAATTTCCGCCCGTTCGACGCGATTCCAGCCAAATTCTCTAGCTCTTTGTCGCGATTCCGGACCGACACACCACGCTGTAACATCCGGCCCCCATCCTACACCACCACGCACCAGATCCAGTGCCTCGACCTCCTCCCGGGAAGCCACCACCACATCGGTCAAGGGGAGAGCCTCCAGGACCACATGGGCCGCCGGCGTCAATGGGAGGGAGACCTCCACTACCTCGGCGCCGGCGTATTCCAACGCCTCTGCCCAACTCGTGCCCCGCACCAGGAAAACCCGGCGTCCCGCCAGTGGGCGTCTCACCACCCAGTCCAAACGATCTGCATGCCGGACCGTCGGGCCGATCACGATCAGCGCAGGCGGATCGAGGGCCGCTCGCCGCACGGCTTCCGGGAGACCGGAAATCGTGCTGATGACACAACGCTGTGCGCTGGTGGTTCCCCGTTCCACCACGGCCGCCGGAGTCTCCGGATTCATTCCGGCGCCGAGGAGCCTGTTGACCATACCCGGCAGGGCCTTCATGCCCATGTAGGCCACCAGCGTCGACGACGGATCCTGTGCCAGGAGATCCCAGCGGATCTGGCTCTGGTCCTTCTCGCACTCGTGCGCCGTCATGAACGTTACGTTTACGGCTTCCCGTCGGTGTGTGACCGGGATCCCCGCCCACGCAGGTCCGGCGATACCGGAAGTTACCCCTGGGACCACCTCGAAGGGGAGATCCGCCTCCACCAATGCCTCCGCTTCCTCACTGCCCCGACCAAAAACGAAGGGGTCTCCTCCCTTGAACCGCACAACCCGCTTCCCCTGCCGG
>JBDLIO010000414.1:0-3592 GCA_039714865.1 Acidobacteriota bacterium
GGCTCGACCGTCAGCACGAAGGCGTCAATCTGGTTCCTATCGTCAACCTCGGCCGTGAAGTACATCCGGGACGGTGATCCGTCGGCCGCCACGGTGAAGGTGCCGGTGCTGATCGGCATGCCGCCCTCGATCAGCCAGCCCTCGTAGGCCCATCCCGGTCCGAGGTCCTCGAGGCCGCTGCTCTCCAACTGGAGATGGGCCAGCTCGGAACCGGCCGCCGGCGCCGCGATCAGGCAGGCGACAAGGGTCAGCAGGAGAAGGGTTGTTTCTGTTATTCGGTTCCGTTGCCACACGAGTGTACTGTCCATGGGGTCCTCCTTTTTGTTCCGGAACCGCTTGAATGCGAATTCCGCGTATGGATCTCAAATTCATTTATATTTCCCCAAGTTCACACCCGCATCGCGGATTGATAACGAATCTGTAAACGGAGGAAATTGACAGACCGCGTGTCCGGGACCGCGTCGGTCAACCGCCGCGGGCGCGGTCCCGGCCCCCTGTCTGCTGACGCTGTCGCAGCCCCGGCCAACTGCCCCCGCTAACCCAGGGCTTGACACAGACCGGTTTGTAGGACAAACTGGTTTTGATTACAGACATCAACCCTGAAGGAGGGACCCATGATGAGCACCCCCAGCGAAGTGAAAGACCTCAAACTGGCGGCAGTCCGAGAGACCTACAGTGACGGCCTGACGGAGATCGTGACCGGGGGGCTGTTTTTCATCGTCGCTCTGGCGACCGGCCGTCCGGCATTCTATTGGACCTTCTTGTTTGCCATTCTGCTGCTCGGACCAGGCCTTCAAAGGCTCAAGGCCCGTTACACCTATCCCCGGATCGGCTACGCCAAGATCCAAGACGAGGACCCCATTCGAATGCGCAACGGCGTGCTGTCATGGGTGCTTGGAGTGTTCCTGGCGACAGCGATCATTCTCGCAGCGACTGGGCATATCACGGACAACCTGGCGTGGCGCCGAGCCGCCCCGGCCATCGGTGGCCTGCTGTTCTCGGGTGGTTTTCTTTACCTGGCACAGCAGTCCCGCCTGGCACGCCACTGGTTTCTGGCGGCCTTTTCGGCCGTCACGGGCATCCTGATGGTGCTGCCGCCCATTCCGGAGCCATACGGCAATCTTCGCGTCTGGGCCATGGTGATGGCACTGGTCTGTCTGACGGTCGGCGCCGTGGTCCTGCGCGGCTTTGTCAAAACGACACCCCTGGTCGACGAGCGGATGCCCGATGACGAGTAACGAAACCCCGACGTTCGAAAGCCTGGGTGACATCGACCGCACCATCCACGAGCCGGCTCGCCTGCTGGTGATGTCCCACCTCTCGGTACTCGAAAGCGCCGACTTCCTCTACCTCGCACGACAGACCGGCCTGACACGCGGCAATCTGTCGTCACATATGCGAAAGCTCGAAGAGGCCGGTTATGTCGATGTCGAAAAGACCTTCGTCGATCGCCTGCCCCTGACAGTTTTTCGCCTGACCGAAGCAGGCCGGAAGGCCCTCGAGACCTATCGGGAACAGATGACACAGGTGCTTCAGTCGTTGGGCTGACCCGATCTCCTCGAGATATCAAGAAGATGCCGGTGGAGGCCTCCAGTCGGCCTTCGAATCGCCGAGACCCTTCGACATTGACATTACATTGTTATGGACATATGTTAGATATTGCAGAAGACCGGTTATTCGCTCTCGGCTCGTGGAGGCCCGGAGAACAGCCCTCTTCGACGATTTCTCGGCCTCCAGAAAGGAGTGCTCTGATGAGATACGTTGTCGCCGCTGATGGATCCGAAGCCAGTCTGAAGGCCGCCGATTTCTTTGTGGAACACCTGGGGCCTGGGCCTGATGACGAGATCTTCATCGTCTATGTATTCCCCTTGCCGTCGGACCCCGAACTCTACACCGATGTTCTGTCCCTCCCGTCGCAGTCGGATGATCAACGGGTGGTCAAGCTCGCCGATCAGGTTCATCGGCAGATGGCCGGCCCGCTGGCCGATCTGGAGAGCCGGGTCCATCGGGTCACGCTCGTCGGCAATCCAGCCAAGGAGATCGTCGAGTTTTCGATGAATATGAACGTCTCCATGATCGTTGCCGGCACGCGGGGCCAGACTCCAGCAACAGAGCTGTACCTGGGAAGCGTCTCAAGTGCCTTGATCCACCGCGCCCAGTGCTCGGTGTTGATCGTCCGTTAGCCACTGACACTCAAGGACCTTCGAAAAAACGAGGCAAGAGAAAACGCAAAGGCGCAAAGATGCAAAGGGGGAATATGAATGGGCGCAATCGCGCGCGCCGGTTGCCCAAGTTCCGAACTGCTGCCGAGCTAACTGCTAACAGCCAACGGCTAAAAGCTGCCCGGCGAGCCGGTCTTCGACGTAGGCCAGGCCCCACCCGTCCGCATTGTCCGCCGTCAGCCCCCCAATGCCGAGAGAACTCCCCGAGCGACAGGTTGACCGTACCTCCTCGCCCTGCCCCGTCTTGCGGGAATGGGGATCTCTGCCACGCTTGAGGGATGGAAGATCAAGACCTTCAAACGTGGGGTGAGCAAATCAGCCGAGAGCTGTCGGAGGGCAGGACTTCGGTGCGCAGCAAGAAGTGGCGATGCCCGCCTGAGCTGAGATCCCGGATCGTCTCCTACGCCAAAGTGTGTCGCGAGCGAGGAGAACCGTACTTCGACATTGCGGTAAGGCTCGGCCTGGTCGAGTCCACACTCACCCGGTGGTTTCGGACAGAAAAGGCCCAGACGCAACCTGGCTTTCGGTCCGTGTCCATCGTCCGAAGGGATGGAGAGGAGACAGCAGCCCAGGCCTTTCCATCACAGCTCAGCCTCCTGACGCCCCAGGGTTACCGGGTCGAAGGGCTGGATGCCCAGACCTTGGCCTACCTTTTGAGGGTCCTGCCATGATCGGTTCCACTCGGTCCGTACGGGTCTTTGCCTACACCCTGCCCACTGACATGCGTAAAGGTTTTGACGGCCTCTTCGGCATGGTCAAGAGCCACCTCGACCAGGATCCGTTGTCAGGCGATTTGTTTTTGTTTGTCGCCCGAAACCGTCGCCGGGCAAAAGTGCTCCTGTGGGATGGGACAGGGCTGTGCCTGTATGCCAAGCGGATCGAGAAGGGCAAATTCGCCAAGCTGTGGGCGGGAGAAGATGTCACCGATATCGAGCTAACCATGTCCGAGTTACAACTGTTTTTGGAAGGCAGTCGACTGGTCGGGAAGGTCCCTGTTTCTCCTGAAAAACTATGCCTTAAGTGCTTGACAGACAACAGCTTTATTGAGAGAATAGATCATGCCAAGGCTGGAGGAAATCACCGATCTCACGACCCTCCAGCAAGTCGCATCTCACCTTGAAAAAACCACCGTTCGGCAGTCCAAAGAGATCACCGAGCTGAGGGCGGAAAATGCCCGCCTACGGGGTCAGGATGTCAATCCACAAATGGAGCTGGCACTCCTCAAAGAGCAACTTGCTGCATTACAGCGCATGACCTTCGGCTCGTCTGCTGTGAGCTTTTCACTGTTTGGTCGTCTCTCTGAAGACTCACCGAAGGTCATGCGCTGTAATGCAGCAAGTTGCTCTTTGAGGAGTGCCAGCTCCATTTGT
>JBDLIO010000415.1:0-3586 GCA_039714865.1 Acidobacteriota bacterium
GGTCATTGGATCGGCGGCTCGACAACCCTGATCCAGGTGGGGGATCTCCTGGACCGGGGGCTGGACCTCCGCGAGGTGATGGATCTTCTGATGAAGCTGCAGCGCGAGGCCCGGAAGGCTGATGGTGAGGTCGTATGCTTGTTGGGAAACCACGAGGGCATGAATCTCCTGGGGCTTGTACGCGACGTCAATCCCGAGGTCTATGCGGCCTTTGCCGATCGGCGTTCCCAGGAGCGACGGGACAAGGCCTTCGCGGCGATGACCCGGTGCTGGGAGACCCGGGCCGAGCTTCTCGAGCCCGGTCCCGAGGACCCATCGGAAGAGATCAGGGCCGGGCTTTTCGGGCCCGGTCTCGAGGACCCATCCGAGGAGATCCGGGCCGAGTGGATGGCCCGTCACCCCTTGGGCAAGCTGGAGTACCTGGAGGCGCTGGGACCGAAAGGGCTCTACGGCAAGTGGCTGCGAAATTTGCCGACCGCCGTACGCCGGGACGACACCGTCTTCGTTCATGCCGGGCTCAGCCCTGCGTTGCAGGGTCAGGATATCGATGGGATCAACCTCAGGGTCGCTGCCGAATTGCACCGTTTCGATCGATGCCGGGCGACCCTCGTATCCAAGAACCTGGTCCTGCCGACCGCGTCGGTCAATGAGGTTTCGGAGGTGGCGACGGCGATTCTCCTGGTGGCGCCCGGGGCCGAAGGCAAGAGGGGCCGAAGGCTGCAAGCCCTGGCCGAGGACCTCGAGGGTGCGGCCGGTATCGGGGGATGGTATCTGGTACACCAGGACGGCCCCTTGTGGTTCAGAGGGGCGGCGCTGTGGAACGAGGAGGAAAGCACCGATCAGATCGGGGCGATTCTCGACCAACTCAAGGTCGATCGCATGGTCATCGGCCACACCGTCACGCGGGATGGGAACATCAAAAGCCGGTTCGGCGGACGGGTCCTGGCGATCGACACCGGCATGCTGTCCGAGTTCTATGAAGGCGGGAGACCCTCGGCCCTGGAGATCATTGGCGATACCGTCACTGCGATCTATCCGGGAGAGCGCTACCTGCTTGTTGATGGCGAGTGGCAGGCGATAGTTTCCGAGTCCGAACTCGAGGTTGCTGTGGGAGGGTGAGGAATCCCGTGGTCGTCTAGTAGAATTTGAATCACAGAGGAGGAGCGAGAAAATGAGTAAGACACAAGAGAACCTGATGGCCGCGTTCGCCGGGGAGAGCCAGGCACGCAACAAATACACATTTTGGGCAAAGGTCGCTCGCAAGGAGGGTTACCTCTACATTGCCAAGATCTTCGAGGAGACGGCAGCCAACGAAATGCAGCACGCCAAGGACGAGTTCGCGATGGCGGGGCATATCGGCACCACCGCCGAAAACCTGAGGGCTGCCATGGAAGGCGAGGACTACGAGGTCACCACGATGTACCCGGAATTTGCCGAGCAGGCCAAGGCCGAAGGCAACAAGGAGGCCGCGGCGTTGTTTCGGATGATCGCAGGGGTCGAGGCGCACCACAGGGACCGCTACAAGCAGCTGCTCGAGATGGTCGAAAACGGCACCGTCTTCAAGAGGGAAAAACCCATCAAGTGGAAATGCTCCAAGTGCGGACATATCCACGAAGGCAAACAACCGCCGGGAAAATGCCCCGTCTGCAAACATGGGCATGAGTACTTCGAACCCGAGGACGTTGGGTTCTGATCTCTGAACGGGATCAGAGGGCTTCGCGCCACTCCTGATTCGGCATTGAACCCGGCTTCGATTTCGAGTTCATGCCCAACTGGGACAGCCCCTACGTGCCGGAATAGGACTTCCCCAAAATGGAAAGGTCCCAGGCAAACGCATTCTGCGCGTTCCTGGGACCTTTACTGAAGCCCCGGTTCATTTGGCTACTCTGAGGCCGCGCTCCATCGAGAGGTGTCCCCCGATTCGAAGCCATCGCTGAAAACGGCATCGAATAAAGGATCGGTCCGAACGCAATCGTAGGTTTCGCCGATCCGCGGGCCGGTGTCGATGATTTCGAAGTCGCTGATCAAGACATCCAGGGCGCCGGGAGTCTGGTCGAAAACCCGGGAATCGATGCCCAGACCGGCCCACGTCTCGCTCGTGTAGAGGTCGCTTTCCGCAGTCAACGCAACGACGCCACCGTCAGCGAGTACGATGCCGTACCGCATGAAGGTATTGAGGATCACCCTGGCCGAAGGGCTGTAACCGGTGAGGGGGAAATCCGCCCTCAATCGCAGGCGGGCGCCGTAGGGGACCGACGCACTCGGGCCGCTCGGCCCGCCGGCATGAGTCGCAGGGCGAACGTAGAGGCGACCCTGGGAACCGCCGTGCACGGGATCGTTGGCCATGCGGTCGTTGGGCAGGATGAAACGAATGGCGTGCCCTATATCACCATCGCCGGTCGGGTCCCCGGCCAGGGATGTTGCGATTTCGTCGGCGTTGAAGAGCAGGGGCGCTATCGGGAAGCCGGCGGCGTCGGCACTTGTGCAGTGGTCGCCGCGGCCGGTGGGAAGATAGGTTGCGTCGAGATACCAGATTGCCAGGCACATGGTTTCCAGTTGGGAAGCGCCGTTCTCGTTCGCCCCGTAGAGTTCGTAGAGCGTATTTCCCTGCACCACCAAGAGATGGCAGTCGTTGTTCTGGTTGTCGCAAGTGAGACCTGTTTCGCCTTCGATCGCGGCGCCGGCAGGTACCGGGATCGCGGTGCCGAGCGGATCGCAATCGGGCAGGTAGTAGCCCCCTGGATGGGTCACGGTCGGCATCGTCGGCGCCCCGGGATCAGCGTGCACGACATGTATCGAAAAATCGATCTGCATGCGTGCAAGCCCGAAACCCCCGAGCCCGGAAAGCGTCGAAATCATCGTCGCCGAATCAGGATGCAGCGGGGCCGTCGAGATCTCCTGATTCCAGACGGCGGAAGGGCCGAAGCTCGGAAGCTCCTCGGCCTGAGCGTGCAGTGGCACAAGGGCCAACATCGAGGAGAGAAGTGCGATGTGGCAAGCAGAGCGATCAATCAGGTGTTTCATCGTCCATCCCTTTCTAACAGGATACGCAATGCGGGTCAAAATGGCCGTTGCATTCCCGAAGGCCGGGGATGGGGTTCACGGTCGGGACGGCCGAGGGTTGCATGAAAACGAGTTTCATGTGCTGGGTCCCTTTTGGCACCCTCCACTGATTGACACGCAGAAATTTTAAAGGTAGACTTTAAAAATCATGGATAAATACCGATTTCTCGGGAGCAAAATCACGAAATTGATGACCCTCTTTCCTGCTGTTGCGGTCATTGGGGCTCGACAGTGTGGGAAATCGACTCTCGTGCAGGGACTCTACCCGGAATGGAAATACTATGACCTGGAACGGCCGGATGACTACCGGTTGATCACCAGCGACCCGCTGGGTTTCTTCAGCAGGCAGTCGGAAAAGACCATCATCGATGAGGCCCAGCAATTCCCTGAACTTTTCAGCGTCCTTCGCGGGATCATCGATCGCGACCGTTCGGCAACCGGGAGATTCCTGCTGACGGGTTCCAGTTCTCCTGACATCGTCAAGGGGATGTCGGAAAGTCTGGCCGGCAGAATTGCCACCGTT
>JBDLIO010000416.1:0-3583 GCA_039714865.1 Acidobacteriota bacterium
CCCGTCCAACCTCCTGGTACAAGACCCAGGCGTCGTGGCCGGCCCGGAACTCGGAACGCAACATCCCGAGCCCGCTCATGCCATCGCCCCCGGCTAGGGCGCTGATCAAATCGATCACAACCTCGAATCGAGGTACACCCAGCACCTCGGCCACCGCATCGGCATCGATGGAATCTGCACTGAAACCACGCATCTGGTCGATCATCGACAGGGCGTCCCGAACACTGCCCTGGGCCGCTCGCGCCACCATGGACGCCGCGTCCCGGGACAGCTCGAACTTTTCATCGGCAGCGATCGTCAAAAGACGCTCGACAATTTTCTCCAACGGCACAGGCCGAAATTCCAGTTGCTGGCATCGCGAGAGGATCGTTGGCGGAATTTTGTGCGTTTCGGTCGTCGCAAAAATCCAGAGGATGTATGACGGGGGCTCCTCCAGGCTCTTGAGCAGAGCGTTGAACGCCGACTTGGAGAGCATGTGGACCTCATCGACGATGATCACCCGGTAGCGATCCCGGGTTGGTCGATAGCGCAGCATTTCTTGCAGCTCTCGAACGTTGTCGACGCCTGTGTGGGTTGCCGCATCGATTTCGACGACATCCAGACTGGACCCTTCAGCGATCTCCTGACAGGAAATACACTGACAACAGGGCTCTGGGGCCGGTCCCTTTTCACAGTTGACCGCCTTGGCCAGGAGCCGGGCGGCGGTGGTTTTCCCGACCCCCCGGATCCCCGAGAAGACATAGGCATGCCCCAGAGTCCCAGCCGAAAGGGCGTTGTGGAGCGTCTGGACCACAGCCTCCTGGCCGATGACATCGGCGAAGGTCTGAGGTCTCCAAGTTCGAGCAAGCACCTGATATGTCATGGCGGAAGTGTAGCTCAGACCGACGGAGGAAGAGGTCAAAAAACCGAGCTCGGGCTCGGGAACGAGCGAAGCAACCATACAAAGAAACGGCGGAGCACCAAACCATGCCGACAGAAATCACGTATGATCGATGAGATCTCTTTTGATTGCCTGGTACGGAGGTTTACGATGCGTTATCTGGCCTGCTTCCTTTTGACTCTTGTTCTGATCGCCCCGGCGGCAACCGCCCCCGCCCTGACGCCTGGGACCGACGTCCTGGTTCCGGCTGCCGGCAGGGTCTCGACCTGGGTCACCGATCTCTACGTCATGAACCCCGGTAATGAGCCGACAACCGTCACCGTCGCGTGGCTCGTTCGGGGCCAGGCCAATCCTGACCCGGTGGACCTGACCTTCACGGTCGGGCCGGGTGAGACCTTGACGCTACCCGATGTCATCCTGGAAGAATTCGGTCTTTCCACCGGGGACGGCGCCTTCCGGGTGACGTCGGACGCCGAGGTCGTCGTCAATTCGCGCATCTATAGCTTGGATGGCGCCGAGACTTTCGGCCAGGGGTTCGAAGGCACACCGATCGGACTGGCCACCGCATCCGGCGGACGGACGGACGTCGTCGGCCTCAGCTCCAACTCGCAGTTCCGTACCAATGTCTATGCCTGTGCCGGGCCTGACGGCGCCACCCTGGACATGGTCCTCGTTGCTCCCGACGGTGCCGAGATCGCCACCAAAACCAAGGTCCTTCAGGCCTGGATGCCCTTCCTCAAAGGCATTGATCAATTGATGGCCTGTGGGGATTTCGACGACGGCACACGTCGGGTCAGCGTGTCGGCTGGATCTGCTGTCGTCGGCGCCTCAAAGGTCGACAGCGCATCCTCCGACCCGACGACCCTTGAGGGTTCGGTGTCGTCGTCAGGCGCGACTGACGTCAACGGCATCTACCAGTTCGCAATTTACGACAGCCTGAGCTATTCGACCGGCGGCAACCTGGTGGTCGAGGACGGTGCGGTTGAGGCCCTGGACGGCACTTACACCAACTGGGACAAGCTGGATGGATCAGGAGACTCCGAATGCACCTGGCAATTCCTGTTCGGCTGGGGTCTGGCGATGCCGACCTCGCTGGAGGACCTGGAAGACGGCGTCACCTTTTCCGACGACCACAGCATCCACGGCCTCGGTGTCCTGACCTATACGGTTTCCCTAGATATCAGGGACAACCTCTACATCACCGGGACCATCGACGCTGTCGGATCGGACTTCCCGGCCGAAAACGAGGGCTGCAACGGCACCTTCCCTCAGCTGCTCATCTACGGCGGCAAAATGCCGGTGGAGTAGGAGCTCTCAGCTGTCGGCTCTCAGCTCTCAGCCGGGCGCCGGCAAACGTCTGAGGCAAAGAAATGACGGCAGCAGGGAAATCAGCTTTGCAGGGGCGTGTTGGCCGGAGTTCGAGAACTCAACCCTCTTCAATCGCCTTCAGGATTGCAATGAAGTCCTCCGATGTCGATGCCGCGACCAGGCGCTCCAGGGCGTCGGCCTGACGGGCCAAACGGGCCAAACGGGCCAGGCCGGCCAGGTGGTCGGCCGCCGTTTTTGAGTCACCGATCAGACAGAACACCAACTGAACTGGCAGTTGGTCCACGGCCGGAAAATCGAGACCCCGGGGATGGACCGACGCCGCCATCAACAAACGGCCGACGCCCGGAATCTGGGCGTGCGGGATGGCCCATCCTCCGCCAATTCCAGTGGAGAGAATCGCCTCGCGTTCTTTCAACGATCGCTCGACAGCGGCCCCGGACGACACCAGACCCAGATCCTCGAAACGTTCACCGAACAAGCTGAACAGTTGATCCCGCCCGGTGGCGACCGGGTCGATCAGAACGCGCTCCGGCGTCAGATGTTGAAATAGAAACACGACTGAGGACCTCCGAGGATGGTGTCACCGGTCCCTACCGGCACCCGCCGGCGGGGGAGCATACGGTGACATCGCCTCGGATGCAACGGTGCCAACCGGTGGTGGGTCGAGAGTTCCCCTTGGGGTCCAGGGGCCACACCGCAAGAGACGCTTTATCGAAGCCGTTGCGCCGGCCATGAGTCCGAGGTTCTTCAGGGACGTCTCTGCATATCGGCTGCATGTCGGTTCGAAACGGCACTCAATACCCATCCGTTCGAACGCCCCGGAGAAAACCCCTTGGTAGATATGGATCCCCCCGATCAACAATCGGCAGCTCACTTGCTCGTGTGCCTGCCGACTGATGTCGGCGAACAGAGCCCAGGCGGCGATTCCACAGATCAACACGATCAAGAATCGCCGCCGCATACTCTGCCTGGGGTCAGGGGTTAAAACCGATCGGCGAATTCACTCACCTTGGGTACGATGAATCGCTCGCCCTTGAGTCCCTTGAGGATACAGACGACGTGAAGAACGAGAATTCCCAAAGCAAGCACCGGGAAAAGGATGCCGATGAGGCAGCCCAGACCGCCGCTGATGGCGCCGAGGATCATCGTCACGATCTGCAGCCCGATAAAGAGTACAAATTCGGCCGCGATCAGAACCAGTCCGTGCTTCGCATGCCACTGCACCTCGGCATCGTTTTTTTCCACGAGCAGAGGAATCAATGCCAGGAGCCCCAGGTACGAAAGAACGACCATGATGGTGCGGTTGTCGCCGGCGGGGGCCGTCGACGGCTCTGGAGCCGGCTGTGCCGGCGGTTCCGGTGGCGGCGGGGGGGT
>JBDLIO010000417.1:0-3579 GCA_039714865.1 Acidobacteriota bacterium
GGCTCTGGCTCCGCGCGAGCCTCAGGGCGGACGAAGTCGAGTTGAACGACGCCTTCGTCAGCCGAGTGTACTGCAACGCGCTGCTCGGCGACGGCGAGCCCATCGACATCTGGCGCCAGCTGTGCCGCTTTCCCTTTGGCCGCGCCGATCACACCGCGCTGCCGCTGATGCTGGCCAGCTCCGAGCAGCTGCTGAAGGAGGCGGAGGGCCGGCTCGCCGAGTGGACGCAGAGGGCCGCGAAGCTCGACGTCGACGAGCCAGGGCAGGAGGCGCTCGCCGCTCTCGTCCTCTGCCAAAAGCACATCGCGAAGGACTCGGGCGTACTCGCGGCCGAGCTCGCGCTCCTTGAGCGCCTCGAAGAAGTCGATGCCCAGCATCTTGTGGTGGGTGTCGAAAAGGCCATCCACCCAACCACCGGATACACGACGCCAACCGCTATGTTGGCCCTTGAGAACACCCACAACCTGGCCGGCGGAAGAACTACCGCACCTGAGAGGACGGATCAACTGGTGGCTCTCGCCCGGAAGCACGGTCTTCCCGTTCACCTCGACGGCGCACGCATTTTCAATGCCTCGATCGCCCTCGGCGTGCCGGCCTCCCGGCTGGCTCAGGGTTGCGACACCGTGATGTTCTGCCTCTCCAAGGGGCTGGCAGCGCCCGTCGGCTCGGTTCTGGTCGGAGATGAAGCCACAATCAAGGAAGGCAGGAGGATCCGGAAGCTTTTCGGTGGCGGCATGCGCCAGGCGGGAATTATCGCCGCTGGGGGCATGGTGGCCCTGGAAACCATGGTGGACCGCCTCGGTGACGATAACAGGCGGGCGAGGCGATTGGCGGAGTCACTCGACACAATCTCCGGCATCGATATCGATCCCCAAATGGTTGATACCAACATCGTTTTCTTTCGGCTGGTGTCCGATGGCCAGACCGCGAGTGCTTTCGCCCGAACTCTCTCCGAAGCCGGGATCCTGGTCCACGCCCTGGGAGAGAACGCCGTACGAGCCGTCACCCACTACCACATTACCGATGCCGATATTGACAGCACCGTTACCGCTGTCCGGAAGGCAGTAACGCCGTGATGACTTGCCGGCCTCCTTTGGACAGAGGGCTTTCCCGAGCCCGAGGCCGTTCGCGTGCCCGTTACCGACTTTCTTCGGGTTCAACGCCAACTGAAAAAACCACAGGAGCGGTTTCCTGGGTCCGGCCTCGTGGGGCAGTGACAAACACATATCGGGAACGATAACGGTAACGGGCTCAGGCTCGGGTTCAAGCACTCGATTCCTTGTTGCTCCGGCTCCGCCAGGTTAGCTTCTAACGATCCCGATATTTCTCCATACTCGTACGGACCACCTCGACAGCCTCGATCGGCCCGAAGAAGTCGTGGACCGCCACTTCTTTATTTTCCAGCTTCTTGTAGTCCTCGAAAAAGCGGCGCAGTTCGGCCAGCCGGTGCTTCGGTATTTGCTGAATGGCTACGTAGTCGCGATACTCGGGATCGTCAAGGTGCACGCAGATAATCTTCTCGTCGTTCTGACCTTGATCGACCATCGTCATCATCCCGATCGGCCGAACCCGCAAAATAGACAACGGCACAACCGGTTCCTGCATCAAGACGAGAACGTCGAGGGGATCATCGTCGTCGCCCAGAGTCTGCGGGATGAAGCCATAGTTGGCCGGGTACACCACCGATGAATACAAAACCCTGTCGACTCGGAGCAGGCCACTCGGCTTGTCCAACTCGTACTTGACCTTGCCGCCTTTCGGTATCTCGATCACCGCCTGAAACTCACGGGGGGCTTGATCGCCGATCGCAATTTCGTGCCACGGATGGGTCATGAAGGGCTCTCCTTTGGCCGGCTCAAGAAAAAGTCCAATCCTGAGTCACCGTCCGACCTCGATACGAATGACGTTCCCGCTGGTCTGCGTGTCTTGGATTTCAACACCCACGTCGGCCCGATCCAAAACTATCCACAGTGACGGGGGACGGGTTTCTTCGTGATGTCCGACCCGAATCCCCTGGATTTCAGCCGTTCCGACCGGGATCTCGAACGGTCGAAAAGGACTGTCGATTCCAGAAATGCGGACCAAGATCCTGGGAGGAGTCGGCAGAATGGATGTCCTGATGCGTCGGCTTTCAATCGCGCCGTCGGCACGTATCAGCACAACTGTTCCACTACCTTCTGCATCGGCCTTGATGTCGACGATTCTGGTTCCAGGGTTACTGACGGCGTCAGCAACCACAGGCACGACAGTCGGTTTCGGCTCGGGCTCTTCGACGGGTTCCTGTGCGGTCATGGCGTCAACGGCCGCCTCCACCGCCGCTTCCAGATCCTCATCCGTCAGGGGTGCTACTCCTTCGGCCGGCAACCCCTCCCCCTCGGATTCATCAGGCTCAACGATGACGGCGTCGGGAGACCCTCCCGCCCAAGGCAGGTATTCTGGAAACACTGTCCAGACGGCCCAAGCTCCGGCGGCCAGCACGGCAATTCCAATCAAGATCCGCACCAGGCCCGAGCGGCCCGTTGCCGGGTCCCGCCGACCCGATGAGACGCTTTCCTCAGCCTCAGGCTTCCAGGAACCATACATCCCCTCCGTCATCGGTGGTTCTTCCGGAAGGCTGATCTCCAATCCACCCTCGGGTTCGGCCTCGTCCGGCTCGGGTTCGTATTCGGAGGAATCGCCGGGTCCAACCGCCATTGTCCACTGACTCGAGTCTTCCCGACCCTCCTGCAACTCCGGCGCTTCGTGTCCCTCGGTACCAATTTCCCGCACAACGCTGTCATCAAGAGCCTCGAACGGCGCCGGGTCCGGGATCTTCCGTTCAGCCTCGGGACCTCCATCAGTTTCCGGTTTGACATCCTCCTCGAACGGCAACCGCAGTTCACCATCGCCGGCGCCATCCAGTTCGTCAGCCTCAGGCGCCGAATCCTCTCGAACGGTGAATTTCAATGAGGTCTGTAACCGGGATTCCCCCACCACCTCCGCAGCTTCGGGCAATGAATCCTGCGGATCACCGTTGTCACTCGGCCGGCTCATATTGAAAGGTTTCCCGCCGCTCTCGATGTGGGAGTGCACAATCCGCTCGACCAGCTCCCTCCC
The DNA here is from genome assembly GCA_039714865.1 of Acidobacteriota bacterium. GTDB lineage: Bacteria > Acidobacteriota > Thermoanaerobaculia > Thermoanaerobaculales > Sulfomarinibacteraceae > DAOWGJ01. The sequence continues at coordinate 3,097 of JBDLIO010000417.1, forward strand.
TTGATCGCTCAAAGTCGCAAATCCGACGGCCACACCAACAGGCAAGGACGGTGTGGCCTCTCCGGGCTCCCTGGCCCAGACCACGACCCCAACACCTTCCACCAGCACGAATTCACCGGGCAGCATCAGCCTGAATCTCAGGACATCGCTGGCGGCGAAATCACTCCTGTCGCGGAGAAAGAACCCCTCGGGAGACAGGTACGGGCCGAATTCCTCCTGAAGATCTCTCAGACTTTCGAAGCGAAGATCGACCACTTCCATTTCTTGACTACCGGATGTACCGAACATCAATGACGCCTCCAAACGCAGAATACCAGCATCCAGGCTATCCTATCCCGCGATGTGCGTTAATGACTTGTCAACAGGTTGCCTCCTGTGCTCCCGAGCCCGAGCCCGTTCCCGTGCCCGTTACCGAACCAGGAAAACACCTTGAGCCTCTCGGTCGATCTTTCCAAGCGTCTGATCACAGCCGCCGTAGGCGAG
>JBDLIO010000418.1:0-3571 GCA_039714865.1 Acidobacteriota bacterium
CCACATCCACGGTACCAGCCGGTGATGTCCTTCCAGCCCGACAAAGAGGTATTTGAAATGCTCCATATGTTCCGGAATGTTCGAGTAGAACACCGTGAACAGCTCCATGAGGACGAAGAAAACGTTGATGCCCATGGCGTACGTGACGATGATGGACACCCTTGAAATGGCCTCGTCTCCTGCGTCAAAGCGACTGACGCGTCGCAGGATCAAACAGATGAGAATCAGCAACGCCGGTCCCGACGCGAAGGCCGACGCCAGGAATCTCGGCGCCAGGATCGCCGTCATCCAAAAGGGTCTGGCCGCTAACCCTGAGTAGATGAACGCCGTTACGGTGTGGATACTGACGGCCCAGAGAATCGAAAGGTAGACCACCGGCCGGACCCACGACGCGGGCCTCTCACCCCTGCGCTCGGCCCTGATGGCTGCCCAGGAAAGGAGTACGTTGATAATCAGGTAACCGTTGAGAACGATCATGTCCCAAAACAAGATCGATTGAGGCGAGGGGTGAAACACCATGTTGAGCATTCTCTGCGGCTGGCCCAGGTCGGCCACGACAAAGAGCAGACACATGGTGACCGAGGCGATTGCCAAAAGCTCGCCCAGGATGGTCAGCTTGCCGAAGACCTTGACGTCGTGAAGGTAGTAGGGAAGCACGACCATCACCGCCGAAGCCGCCACACCCACCAGGAAGGTGAACTGGGCGATATAGAAACCCCAGGAGACGTCCCTGGACATACCGGTGATGCCCAAGCCGATCTGGAGCTGCCTGAAATAGAACCAGGCGCCGACGGCAATCATCACCGCCAGGACAGTGACCCAACTCCAGTATCTGCGATTATTTGAACGCGCTTTCTCCAGCATAATCACCTCACACCAGGTAGTAGACCTGCGGTTCGGTCCCCAGTCCCGGCTTGCGCCGAATGGCGAATCGCTCCTCCAGGATTTTCCGTAACGGGCTTTTTGGATCGGAGAGGTCACCGAAGTGCATGGCCCCGTGAGGGCACGTCTCCACGCAAAGCGGTGTCTTATTCTCCGCGAGGCGTTCCTCGCAGAGGTTGCATTTCTCCACAACTCCGGTGGAACGAGTCGGAAAATCCGGATTTTGGTCTTTCAGATACCGATTTGGATCGACCCAGTTGAAGCTGCGGGATCCATAGGGGCATGCGGCGATACAGTACCGGCACCCGATGCACCGGTGCCAGTCCATCATGACGACGCCATCTGGACGTTTCCACGTGGCCTGGGTCGGACACACACCAACGCAGGCCGGGGCGTCACAGTGGTTGCAGAGCACCATGACAGGTTTTTCGGCAAGTTCTGAGGAGAGGTACCGTCCGGTCTGTGCCGGGAAGGCATGGGAGAACTTCTCCTTCCAAATCCACTTGACCCCGTGGCGGGGTTCGGGGATCGACGGCACGTTGTGGGCCTTGTCGCACGCCTGCATGCACACCCCGCAGTCCGGATGCTCGTGGCACAGCGACAAATCGATCGCCATGGCCCAGCGCGGCGTATCCGGAGCTTCTCCAGCCCCCTTCTTCCCGGCGTTCTCCGCCGGCACGCCCACTCCCGGAACCTCGGCCGCCAGGGCCGTCAATCCCGCCAGCTTGAAGAAAAATCTTCGGTCTATGCTCATGAGGCACCCCCATTGGGCCCTAGGTGGCAGTCCCAGCAATAGGGCGTTACCCCAACGTAGTCATGGCAACGGTCGCAGAACTTCTCCTGATCGGTATGGCAGCCGAGGCACGATTTCGTCAGGCTCTTGCGGGTCTCCCGGCCGTCCCATGTGGTCATGACGCGCTCGCCGTCACGGACCACCGAATCGCGCCAATCATTGAGAAGTTCCATGTGTGAAGCCCGCATCTCCCCGACCGGGAGAACACACCCGGGCTGCCCCTCGGGCATCACCAGTTCCGGCATCTCGGTATCGGTGCCTGCTGCCACATTCCACCACACCGGCCCCGTCACCAGCACGAGGAAGAGCCCGAGTCCGGCGAGGATTTTCCCAGCGTCGTACAACATCATTCCTCCTTTCCGGAGAGAGGTTCGTCCCGGAGATTGGTTGTGCGTTCCTTCTCGCCGTCCATCACGAGGGCGTTCCCCACCATTTCGTGAATGCCCGACACCTCGACCCCGGGCACCCAATACTCCACCAGGGCGGGCAGCACCGCTCGATCGATGGCACAGATACAGGAGAGGATGTTGACGTCGTGCTGGTCATGCACGTACTTGACCGCATTGGCCCGGGGCAGGCCGCCCCGCATTCTCATCTCCATATTCTCGTCGTTGCCCAGCCCGGCCCCCCCGCCACAGCAGAAGGTCTGCTCACGGATTGTGTTCTCGGGCATCTCGTAGAACTGATTGACCACGTTTTGGAGTATGTAGCGCGGTTCCTCCAGGAGCCCCATCCCCCTCGAGGGGTTGCACGAATCGTGGAAGGTGACCTTCCAGCCATCGTTCCGGGTGGGATCGAGCTTCAGCTTTCCATGGTGAATCAGATCCGCGGTGAACTCGCAGATGTGCACCATCTTCGTCGAGGCCGCGTTCTCAAATATCGTTCCCGTCACCGGCGAACGGGGCACTTCCAGGAAATCGGCAGGGCCGTTCATCGTATCCATGTACTGGTGCACCACCCGCCACATGTGGCCGCACTCCCCTCCGAGGATCCACTTGACCCCCAGGCGTTTGGCTTCGGCGTACATCTTGTAGTTGAGGCGTTTGATGGTGTCGTGGGAAAGGAACAACCCGAAGTTTCCGCCCTCCGAGGCGTAGGTGGAGAGTGTGTAATTGAGCCCGATGTGCTCGAGGAGCAGGAGATAACCCATGAAGGTGTAGATCCCGGGATCGGCGAAATAGTCGGCCGAGGGAACGATGAACAGAACATCGGCGCCCTTCTTGTTGATCGGAGGATCGATGTGGACCCCTGTCATATCCTCGAGTTCCTCGCACAAGAATTCGACATTGTCCTTGAAGGTATGGGGCGGGATCCCCATATGGTTCCCAGTCCTCTGGCAGTTGGCCGCAGGCTCTGCGGCCCAGTTGATATTGATCCCCAGAAGATTGAGCAACTCCCGGGCCATTGCCGTGATCTCGGCCGTGTCAATCCCATAGGGGCAGAACACCGAACAACGCCGACACTCGGTACATTGGTAGAAGTAGTAGTACCACTCCTTGATGACCTCGATGGTCAACTCGCGTCCGCCCGCCAGTTTGCCGAGGATCTTCCCCGCCGTCGTGAAGTCCTTCCGGTAGATTGAGCGCAGTAACTCGGCCCGGAGTACGGGCATGTTTTTCGGATCTCCCGAACCGATGTAGAAGTGACACTTGTCGGCACAGGCTCCGCAGCGAACGCAGCAGTCCATAAAGACCTTGAGCGACCTGAACCGCCCCAGAAGGTCCAGGAACCCCTCGTGGATGATTTCTTTCCAGTTGTCCGGCAGCTTCCAGTCTTCGTCGGTCGGGGACCACTCCCTGGGATTGGGGAAGCCCAGATATTCGAGATTCTTGGCGGCGCCCGGATAGGACCATGTGCCCCGGCGAGCCTCGAAATCGATCGTCGGATCCATCCAGT
>JBDLIO010000419.1:0-3568 GCA_039714865.1 Acidobacteriota bacterium
TCGGAGCCGATAGCTTCTGTGACCAACACCCAGCCCTTGGCTTTGTCGCTGACGATGACCACCTTTCCGTCGCCCAATTCAAGGCGTCGTTGAGCGGTTCTTGTGTCGAAATAGAGCGTATAGGCGGTCGTTTGCCGGGTGCCGTCGGCCATTGAGTCGTCCTCAGTGACCTCGAGCTTCAAGATACCAAGGGATTCGAAGGCCTGCCGGCCTCCCCAGGCAGCCATTGCCTCGTCAGCCAGGACCTTCGAGGTAGTTCCGGCGGTCACGGTCAGGGCGCAGGCAGCAATCAATGCAAACGCGAAAAGAGCTTTCAATTTCATTCAATCCTCCGGTCATAAATCCCCTCGTTGGGCGAAGGGGCCCTCAGTATACGCAAGAGTCGTGCCGAGAACGAGGCTTCATCCGTTTTCAAGAACCGCAGAGCAGCCACAAAAAGGCACAAGAACGATGCCAATTCGCCACCTTGACCTGCCGGATACAATGAATAGATGGCCCTGACGCCGAAAGTCCGCATTGAAGATATCCTCAACCGGGTCGAACTGTACCGTCCGGAACTGGATGAGGATCTCCTTCGGCACGCTTACATCTTTGCCGCCAACCGCCACCAGGGCCAGGTGCGGCGGTCGGGCGAGGCCTATTTTGTCCATCCGCTGACGGTTGCATGGATCCTGGCACAGATGGAATTGGACGAGGTGGCCATCGCGGCCGGTCTGCTCCATGACATCCTGGAGGACACCGAGACGACCGAGGCAGAACTCGAGACGGAATTCGGATCCCAGGTCAGCCGTCTGGTCGTCGCCTTGACCAAGATCTCGGTGTACGAAAGCTCATACACGACGAGAGAAGAAACCGACGCGGAGAACTTCCGGCGCCTGCTTCTGGCTTCGATCGACGACGTCCGGGTGATCTTGATTAAACTTGCAGATCGACTGCACAACATGCGGACGCTGAATTTTCTCAGACGGGAACGGCAGGTGGCGATCGCTCAGGAGACGCTGGAGATCTATGCTCCGATCTCCAACCGTCTGGGCATTGGTTCGATCAAGGGTGAATTGGAGGACCTGTGCTTTCGGTACCTTCATCCCCACGCCGCGGAACGTCTTGAAAACGAGATCGAGGAACGGGCGGCCGCGGCAAAACGGTGGTTCTCGAGAATCCAGGACGAACTGGCCGAGTTGACCGGGGAACACGACATCCTGGGGACGATTGAAGGGCGGGTCAAGCACCACTACTCGGTCTACCGGAAGCTGAAGGCCCAGGGTATTGATGTTTCCAACGTCTTCGACTTTCTGGCCTTTCGCATCATCGTGCCGACCGTTGCCGACTGTTATTCGACGCTGGGCTTGATCCACCAACAGTGGTCGCCGGTGCCGGGTCGGATCAAAGACTATATTGCGATGCCGAAACCCAATGCCTACCAATCCCTCCACACGTCGGTGATCGGACCGGAAGGGCATCCGTTCGAGATTCAGATCCGAACCGAGGCGATGCACAAGATCGCCGAGTTCGGGATTGCGGCTCATTGGAGCTATAAAGAGGGCGATGCGGCCGAGGTCGAGCAGGATTCTCGGGTGACATGGTTACGGAGCCTGTTGGACAACAGCACGGGGAGTTCGCCGCGAGAGTTTCTGGATTCCCTCAAGGTTGATTTGTACCCGGACGAGGTCTACGCCTTTACTCCCAAGGGTGATGTTTTCTCTTTTCCCGCCGGCGCGGCACTCCTGGATTTCGCCTACCGAATTCACACCGAAGTCGGCCATACGTGTGTCGGGGGGCGAGTCAACGGCCGATGGGTCCCTCTGAAGACGGCCCTCAAAAACGGGGATATCGTCGAAATCAGCACGTCCCCTCAACAGGCGCCGCACCACGACTGGTTAACCCTGGTTGGCACCAACAAGGCTCGCTCCAAGATTCGGGCCCACCTCAAGAGAGAAGAAAAAGTCCGGGCAATTGAAGTCGGGCGCAAGCTCTTCGAGAGAGAGATCCGGCGACGAGGGGTCGGGCTGAAGCGGGTACTGGGGTCCGACGAAATGAAAGAGGCCTTGGTGGGGCATGGTCTGGCCAAGGAGGAGGATCTCTTCGCGGCCCTGGGCTTTGGACGCTTGTCGGCTCAGGCGATCGCGGCACAGGTTGTTCCGGACCAGGGCGCCGAGGCGCCAAGCGCCCCACCCGAAGATCGCTGGGCGACCGTGCCGAAAGGCCCAAAGGACGGTGGTGGAGGCCTCGAGGTGACCGGAGATCCGGATTTCCTGGTCTACGTGGCGCAGTGCTGCGCACCGGTCCGGGGTGAGGATATCGTCGGGTTTGTCACTCGAGGCAAGGGCGTCGCAGTTCACGCTCGATCCTGTCCCAACGTCAAGAACCTGCTGTATCACCCGGAAAGGGAGATCCCCGTGAGGTGGTCCCGTGGCTCCGGCGGCGGCGATGGTCAAGGCTCCCAGGTTGGTCTGGACATGGTGTTCCTCAATGATCCCGCAATGTTGACCTCTATTTCTCAGGCGATCTCCGCCGAAGGCGCCGGCATCGTTTCCTGCCACCTTCAGACGGAGCAGGTTGAGGAGCGGGGCAGCGCATCAATTACGGTGATGGTCGACGATGCGGATCATCTTCGGAGGGTCATTGACCGGCTTTTGTCGTTAAAGGGCATGCACGAGGTCGAGCGCCGGAGCGGGAGAGGACAGTTCTCGAAAGCGGTGGCTTCTCGAGGATAACAACGGTAATCTGGGTCACATCACAAGGCAGGTAAGTGCCCATATGCTTGATTCTCCGGCATTCCTGTGGTATTAAAGCGGGCCCCGGTTTTTGGGGTAGAGGAGGACGAACATCATGGCGCAGCGATGCGATATTTGCGGCAAGGGCCCGATGACAGGCAACAAGGTTTCTCACGCCCATAATCTGACCAGGCGGCGGTGGCTTCCGAATATCCAGAAGGTCCGTGCCGTGGTCGACGGTAGCCCGAAGTATGTGAAGGCGTGCACCCGGTGCATCCGTTCCGGGAAAGTGACGAAGGCGCCGAGAGCCTGACGGCACTTCACTTTTTGGCCCCATCGGGGTACTAGAACACCGTGACTTTCCTGGGTTCCGGTGTTCTATTACGTTCGAAGGAAAGGCCTCCGTTGACCGGCATTTTTCAATGTCTCAAGGTCAATGTCATAGGTGATACGAAAAACATCAACGCGGCCAATTGCTTCGGCGACCGCTATCCTCCTGCGAGACTTGCTCTTGACAGTACTTGACACCCTTGGTAGCCTCGTAATTGTTAGGAAATATGGTTCACTTTCGGGAATACAATTGATTGAAGGTGATAAGCCGTGTTTGGAAAGCGAAAGAAACAAATTGTCGGGTGTGACGTTGGGTCGTCTGCGGTTAAGCTCGTTGAGTTGAAGCCGCTGAAGAACGGCGAATTTCAACTCCAGCATGCTGCGATTGCGGAGTTGTCGCCGGAGGCGATTGTCGATGGCGCCATCATGGATTCGTCATTGGTTGTCGAGGCCGTGTCCCGCTTGATCTCCGAAAACGGGGTCAAGAGCCAAAATTTTGGCGGGTCATTGTCAGGACACTCCGT
>JBDLIO010000420.1:0-3564 GCA_039714865.1 Acidobacteriota bacterium
CCGAGTTCGGGCGACCACGGCACCTGCACCTACGGTATCGTCTTCGGCAACGGCGACCGGGACGGCGACGGTGACGGCGCCGCCACCGGCATGTTGCCGGCGGCAGTCGGCTATTTCGCGGACTACGACAACCTCTTCGACCGCTACCAGCACACCAGCGAGTTGGTTACCAGCCCGATCGAGGCCTCATTCCAGTCGAACTCCTGGGGCAACGGACGCACCCTGCACTACACCGCCTTGTCGGCCGAGATGGACGACATTCTCTGGACCTACGACATCCCAATATTCCAGTCCCAATCCAACTCGGGGGACCAGTATTCCCGACCGCAGGCATGGGCCAAGAACATCATCTCGGTCGGCGGCGTCAACCACTACAACAACCAAGATTCGGGCGACGACTGCTGGTGCTCGACCGCCTCGATCGGACCGGCCGAGGACGGCAGGGTCAAACCCGACCTGACGGCATGGTACGACTTGACCTGGACCACTGACCAGGAGCCCGGCGGCTACGGCGCCGGCCTTTACGCCAACTTCGGCGGCACCTCCGGCGCAACGCCGATGACCGCGGGCGCCGGCGGCCTGATTCTCCAGATGTACGCCGACAACATCTACGGCAACAACCAGGGCATCGGCTCGGTCTTCGACAAAAGGCCGCACTCGACGACGTTCAAGGCAATCATGATCAACACCGCGGCGCAGTACTCGTTCTCGGGCCTCGACCACGACCACACGAGGGCACGCCAGGGATGGGGCCTGCCGGACCTGCAGGCTGTGTACGACCGGGCCGGATTGACCCAGATCGTCGATGAGGACTCGGTCCTCTCCGAGCTCGAATTCGACACCTACAGCGCAACCGTCAACCCCGGGCAGGACGCGCTCAGGGCAACCCTGGTCTACGCGGACCGGGCCGGCAGTCCGGCGGCAACGATCCACCGCGTCAACGACGTCACTCTCAAAGTGATCGCGCCCGACGGAACTGTCTACTGGGGTAACAACGGCCTCGACGTTGGTGTCTGGTCGACACCCGGCGGTCAGGCGAACACCGTCGACACGGTCGAGAACGTGTTTATTGAAAACCCGATGGACGGTGACTGGCAGATCGAGGTCTGGGCCGACGAGATCAATATGGATGTGCACATCGAGACACCGGAGGACGACCAGGACTACGCTCTGGTGGTCTACGGTGCGACAACCCTCGACGAGTGCCGAACGCAGGTGGCGGCGCCGACCGGCCTGAGTGTTGTGCCCAACGGAGACAACACGGTCTCGCTGAGTTGGAACGGAACGACGCCGATTTATGAGGTCTGGCGAGCCGAAGGCGGCTGCGGCCTGCCGGCCGAGCTGGTGGCGACCGTCGGCACGACCAGCTACGACGACATCGCGGTGGCCGGCGGCGTGACATTCGGTTATCTGGTGCGGGCGCTCGACGGCTGTCCCTCACCCGACAGCACCTGTATCGACACCAGCACGACCGGCCCGTGCGACCTGGCGCCGACCTTTGACGGCCTTGAGTGGGCGGTCGGCAGCGGCAGCGGTTCCTGCGGCGTCGACCTGAGCTGGTCGGCCGCAACCAGCCGTTGCGGCGGCTCGCCGGCCTACAACGTCTACAAATCGACGGATCCGGCCTTCACGCCAGGCGGCGCAAACCGGGTGGCCTCCTGTCTGACCGGCACGAGCCTGACCGATTCGACAGTGCCGCTCGCCGATCAGACCTACCACTACATCGTTCGGGCCGAGGACCTGGCCTCGACCGGCAGCGGACCCTGCGGCGGGGTCGAAGAAACGAACCTGATCCGACGTTCTCTGGCCGCCACGACCCTCGTCTACACCGATTTTGAGTCCGGCCTCGACGGCTGGACCTCGGTGATTCCGACGATCTCGGTCACGGGCGAGTTCGTGGTCGACGACCCAAGGGGCACCATTGAGGGGGCCGAGCAGGCGCAGCCCGAAGACGCGGCCTTCGGTTCCGCATGTCTCTTTACCGCTCGCAACCCGGCAGCTTCTTCTTACCAGGCCGATGTCGACTACGGCGAGGTCGAGGCTTTTTCACCGACCTTCGACGCGAGCGGCCTCACCAGTGTGCAACTCGACCTGTGGCGCTGGTTCTTTAACCGCGACCTTGGGGAGGACAGCCAGGACTACTTCGCGATCGACGTTTCAAACAACGGAGGGTCGACCTGGACCAACCTCGAGACCCTCGATACGAACACCAGTGAGAATGTCTGGACACAGGTCGTATTCAACCTCGAGACTTTCGTGACCCTGACCGACACCATGGTGGTGCGGGTACGGGCCTCGGACGGCGGGTCGACCGGCAACATCATCGAGGCGGCGATCGACGAGGTGATCATTCGCAGCCTCGACAGTTGCACGGGAAGCCTGCTCTTCACCGATGGATTCGAGTCTGGTGACACGGGTGCATGGGCGGTGGCGGTACCCTGAGAAACCTGAGCTTCTCCGACACCTCAACCAGTGCCGTAGTCGTCGCCGGCATCCGCAACGGGCGAAGGCGCATCCATGTGCCGATTACCTTTTTGGTGCGTGGCAGATCCGGGATCGACATCATCGGGGGAGATAGCTTCTCATCTCCTGCCGGTCCAAGCCGGGCTGCCATAGAGAATCGGCCCGGCACCCGTCGATGACCTTTGTGAACTTGGCGAGTGGTATCGCTGAACCGGCCTGTCTATAATTGAATACCGTGAGCAGACCGGAGCCAGCAGGCAATCACTCGCTGGAGTCGTTGACCACCAAGTATTCCCGGGTCATCCGATCCGCTGTAGGGCGGGTTGCCGGCCCACTCGGGTCCGACGTGGCCGACGACATCGAACAGAAGGTACTGATCGCACTGTGGCGAGCGATGCCGGATGAGCAAACACCATCGCACCCCTCCTCTTACCTCTACAGAGCGGCCGTACGGGAAACCGTCAGGACCCTCAATGATCGGCTTCGGATGCAGGAGGCAGGGTTGGACGAGGATCGTCGCGATCCCTCACCAACGCCGGAACGCCTGCTGGAGTCCAAGGAGCTGGGCAGGGTGATTCGCGACTCGCTTGAGGTCCTGTCGCCGGATCGACGGCGGGCGGTGCAGGCCCACCTGATGGGCTTCGAAGTGCGGGAGATCATGACGATGCAGAAATGGCAGTACAACAAGGCACGAAACCTCATCACGCGGGGGATGGCCGATCTCCAGAGGGAACTTGTGAAAAGGGGCGCCCATGCCTGAACTCGACGCCCTCCGTACCGCGTATCGGCATCCTGAAGCCGATGGGGACAGCAACCATCTCACGGCAGACCAGTGGGAAGGACTTGCCTGCGAAGAACTCTCGGCCGAGGAGCGACAGGGCGCCCTGGATCACATTCTCAGGTGTGCACAGTGCAGCGACACCTATCGGGCGATTCAGGTATTGCAGACTGAGGCCCGCGCGTTTGACGTTGCCGCGGCGGCGCCCTTGGAAATCGCACACGAAGGCGGGCCCAAGCCGCACGTCCCGTGGCGCGGCATCGGCATCTTCGCCACGGCAGCGACGGTGCTGCTGGTGATCATTCTGCCCCTTCGCCGGGGGT
>JBDLIO010000421.1:0-3560 GCA_039714865.1 Acidobacteriota bacterium
TCTACCTTTCTATTCGACCAAGAAAACAGGCACAGGTCTCGGCCTCGCCCTGAGCCGGGAGATCGTAGAGGGTCACGGCGGCAAGATCAGCCTCCAGTCGCGCCCCGGAGGCGGTACGATCGTCTCCTGCTGGCTGCCGGAGCAATGAGGTGTGTAATCAGCGCCTCAAAAGTGTATACGTGCCGCAGGGACCTCACATCGAGGCACCTCTCATGCCCGCGAACTCTTTTTGAGGGATCGGCGCCCCGAACTCTATGTGGACTGGCTGGGTCGTTAACGCGCGGTGAGCCCAAGGGTCATGCTACAAATGCACGATGAATTTGATGATCCTTCTGCTCTCGTTGGTTGTGGGACCTGAGCCCGTGGCCGAGAATTCGGCATCCATCGTTCTGAGTGGTGAACTGGGGGCACTTCCACCGGGCTCGTTTGATCTTTGCTACGAGGAGGCTTGGGTCGCCCAGGGTTCGTACAGCGGAATCAGGGTGATTTTCAAAACCCAGGGCCGGGGGGCCGATCACCATGAGCTGACGCTTTTCATCCCGAGCCACGCCGGATTTTCTGTCGGCTATGATAGTTCCAGAGGCGAATACGTCTCCAGGATTCCCGAGACACCGTTCACATTCCGGCCCGAACAATCGGCTGAGTTGAAGGATCGATTCGGTCGTCCCCGGCCGTTGAAGGTGGAATTCACACACTGGAAACAGTCCGGAAAACAGAGCTGGTCACCAAAATCCATTCAGTTCACGGCGTGTGAGATCACGGTGGAATCGATGTCCATCAAAGAGCACGCACTGAATTTCACAGGCAGCTTCGAATGTTCCTCGAAGGAACCGGCACACAACGCCTCCGGCAGGTTTGCGGTCAATGGCGGCGAACTTGGAGTGAGCAAGGTCGACTAGCTCGTTCTCGTCCAGAAACCGCCCTTTTTCGAAATCTCTTCGTCAATCTGCGGGTTTCCTTGTGCGGAGTACCCAAGTACACCTCCGCGGAAACCCTTGATTTCCTCGATATTTACGAAAAATGACTGATTTCTGCCTCGAGAACCACGCAGTCCCCCTCCGGACTTTCCGGACGGGAACCAGCTCGTTCTCGTCCGAAAACGACAGACCTGGCGATCTCCTGAGTTGAGAGCTGCCGGCTACGACACCTCGTCAATGATGCCGACGACCACGGTTCGGATCGGGGCGCCGGGGCAGCCGAGCACCTGCTGGGCGCCGCCGCCCTCGTCATTGACCAGCACGGTCTGGCCGGCGCCGGCGCCGACGGTGTCGATGGCGATCAAATAGCCCCCGGCCGGCTCGCCTTCGGGCGTCAGGCGATCGATGATCAGCAACGTGCGGGCGTCGTAGGCCTGGTGGTTGACGGTCATGAAGATCTGACCGGCGACGCGCCCGATAATCATGAGCCGGCCTCGAGATGTATGCCGTCGACGATGCCGACAATGGTCTGGTCGACGGGAACGAACCAGGGGTCGAGCGCGAGAGCCGCTTCCCGGCCGCCTTCAAAGGCGATCAATTCGCCGGGGCCGGCCATGCGGGTCGAATCGGCGCAGACAACCGGCCTGCCCTCCGGTTTCTCATCCTTGCTCAATGGTTGCACCACGAGCATCGGCACGCCCTCGAGGCCGGGAGTGACCACACACGGCACGACGGTTCCGATGACTCTACCGAGGCGCATCGATCTCGGCGCCTTCGGGTTGGAAGTCGGCACACGCAGCGAAGTGTGTGCCCTCGTTGAGCAGGGATTTGAGTGTCGTGTCCAGGCGGGGAATGACAGTGGTTTGAAGAAGAAATTGTTGAGGGATCAGTTCGCGGCCGATCTCACAGGCGGCCTCGACATCGGCGAGAAGACCGTCGAGCAGCAGAAAGGCACGCCCTCCAAGGCCGTCGGCCAGACGGATGCGTGCGATGGAAATCTCGGTCGCCTTGATCGCGGCGTCGGCCGCCCGCAAGAGGCTGGGAACGCTCCTGCATTCGACGACCGCCAGTGCTTCGGCTGAGAGGCTTTGCCGCCCACCCAAGGTTGCCGCCGTGACCTGAGGGTGAACGTCGGGAAGGAGCACGTTATCCAACAACCACGATCCGGCCCGTGCCAATCCCGCTTCATGGGCTTCCTCCACCGCCGCAACCGATCCCGCGACCAGGATCAGGTAGTGGCCCGGGTGGACCGTTCCGGCCTTGAGAACGGCGATCGGGGCTCGTTTGACCATCGCGTCGGCGGCGGCGATGCCGGCGGCGATGCCGTCGATCTCAAGGACAGAGATGGCGGGGTGGGTGCGAGTCCGCGCCACTACACGATCCGGAAATGGTCGACCAGCGAGCACCGGCGCAGACGGCTGAAGCTCCGTGGTCCGGTCAGTCCTTCACCGGTGGGGCTGGCGATCGTGAAGCTCGTGTGACCCTCGCCGCCCTCGGCCAATCCGGCGTAGTGAGGGGCGTTCTTGACGAAGATCGAACAATCGGCATCGCGCGCCATCCTGCTGAGATTGTCGAGGTGCTTGGAGTACATGCCGGCGGTGTGGCGGTTGCCGCGCTCGGCCCGCACGGCGAGATCGATGGCCGCGTTCGCATCCCGGACCCGGACAACCGGCATCACCGGCATCATCTGTTCGGTCCAGACCAGGGGATGATCGGCCTCGACCTCTGCAACGACCAGCCGTGTCTCCGGTCCTGTGCTGATGCCGATGCGTCCGAGTATGACTCCGGCGTTCTTGCCGATCAGTTCTCGATTGACCGTGGCGGGATCGCCGGGGGTTGTCACTCCGTCGAAAATCACGGTTTCGAGACGGCGTACCTCCGCCCGGTTGAGCACGACTGCGCCCTGGCGGCCCATCGAGTCCAGAAGGGCGTCGGCCACGGCGTCGACGACGAAGGTCTCTTTCTCGTCGACGCAGATGATGTTGTTGTCGAAGGAGGCGCCGAGCACGATGTCGCGCCCGGCGTGTTCGATGTCCGCGGTCTCGTCGACGACCACGGGGGGATTGCCCGGACCGGCGCAGATGGCTCTCTTGCCGCTGTTCATCGCCGCCTTGACGACCCCGGGGCCGCCGGTGACGACCAAGAGGCGGATGCCGGGGTGGTGCATCAGGGACTGGGCCGATTCAATGGTCGGATCGGCAACGCAGGTGACGAGATTGGCCGGGCCGCCTGCGGCGGTGATCGCACTGTTGAGCGCCTGAACCGTGGCGGCGCCGACGCGCCGTGCGCCGGGGTGGGCGTTGAATACGGCGCTGTTGCCGGCGGCCACCATGCCGATGGCATTGCAGATGATCGTGCTCGAGGCGTTGGTCACAGGCGTGATCGCGCCGATGACTCCGAAGGGCGCCGGTTCACAGAGCATCAGGCCGTCGTCTCCCGAAACCGCTTGTGGTTCGAGGTCCTCGGTCCCCGGGGTCTTGTGGGTGACGAGCAGGTTCTTCTTGACTTTGTCCTCGAAGCGGCCGTAGCCGGTTTCTTCGTGGGCCAACCTGGCGAGGTTCTCGGCCTGAAGGACCATTTCGGCCCGCATCGCCGCAATGATCGTCCGCCGCTGGTTCAGCGACTGGTTACGAAGTCTCTTGA
>JBDLIO010000422.1:0-3556 GCA_039714865.1 Acidobacteriota bacterium
GTCGAACGACGGATCGAAGATGCCCGATGCGCCCTGGATGCCGGTGTCGGCGATGGCCAGGTCGTAGCGCCCGACCTGGAGGTCAAGATTTCGGGCCAGTGCAATCTCGTAGGCCCGCTGAAGGTTGAGGTCGAGAACCTCACCGTCGGCGATGTCCAGTTCCGCCCCTGCATCGACGGAGGCGTTGAATTGTCCGCCTGAAGCCGTCAGCGGCAGCAGTATCAGGATTGCAAAACTCAAGAACCCGGCGGTGAGGAATCTGGTCATGTGGCCTCCGTGCCCCGGGCGGTCAAAGTTGACCCTTCCGGTGGCGTTGCTTTCGCCAGAGAATACGCTTGTCCGCTGTGAAAGTTCGCACATCTTGGTCTCCGGCTCTCGAAAATCTACGAAAGATGGTATCAGCCGGTGAGCATCTGCTGACAGCTGGGCCCGCCCGGCAAAGCCGATGTGGTCTCAAATTACCCTGATTTTTCCCTTGAGCAGATAAACCTGGAAGGCGATGTCGGTTTTCGCCATCAGCCGTTTGAAGTCGGCCATCGGGACCGAGCCGAGGGGGTCGCCGCCGGAGTCGCCGTACAAGAAGGCCACAATCTTGCCCCTGACCTTGATGGGGAGGATCAGGCACCCGGTCGGCGGGGGGGCTCCGAGGGCCGTGATCAATTCCTGGTTGCGTGTCATCGGCGGTAACGGGCCCAGCCAGAAGGCCGTGCCCTGAAGCAAACCGCTGAAGACCGATGGCTGGTCCTTGGGGATGGCGATCGCGCGAACAGCAGTTGGTTCGACCTCGCCACCTTCGCCCCGCCACCCGACGATGGTATCTCCCCGAAGGGTCAGGAGCATGCACCGGGCAAAGTGAGGCCTGCTGAATTCCAGCAAGGCGTCTGCGATGTCGTCCCTGATCTCAGCACTCTGGAGGGCCTCAGCGGCTCTGGCGAGGCGGGCCTCGGGGCTCAGAGGAGGGCTTGGCGGCGGAGGTGGCTCTTCGACAACCGGTGGTGGAGGCGTTTCTATTTCGGCCGGCGGTGACGGGGGCGCCTTTTCGGCAGGCGGCCCTGGTTGGTCGTTGGCGGCAAATGAGGGGAAGAGGGCCAGGTCCTCGTCGGAAAACTCCAGTTCGGTCGGAATGTCGGCCTTTTGAGGTCGGGGAACCGGAGTTGGGGTGGTGGTCGATACAACCGGAGTCGATGGCTTTGCCAGGGCGGGAGTCTCCGGGGCCTTGTGGGACTGGCGTGGGCCGACCTGGCTCCTTTTTCCCGGGCTCTTGAATCGCCTGAGCAGTGCTTCAACCCTGGGCGCCAATGCCACACCGTAGTGCCGAGCCAGTCCCTCTCGGATGTGGATTTCCAACGCCGCAAAGGTGGTGATCATGCTTCCGGTCAGGAGGGCCAATTCGTCCTGGACCAGCAGGTCCCCGGGGTCGAGGGCGGCGACACTGAGGGTCTTGCCGTCGCGCCTGAATGGGATGACGCCGAATCTCCGTGCCAGACGCGTCGGGATCAGGCTGGTCAATTCCGGGGAGGCGGAGGCAATGTCCGAGGGCTGAACGGTCCGGCTCTTGGTGAACTGACCCAGTGCCGACAGCATTGTCGCTTCACCGGTCAGTGCCAGGTCAAGAACGGCGGTGTCGACCCGGTCTCCGGAGATCGAAGTCGCCTCGATGATGGCCTTCTTCCTGTCGGCAGGGCCAACCCTCTCCCGAATGAGAAAATCGACAAATGATCTTGCGTCCATACCGGATCAGCGTACCATTTCTCTGACGGGCCCCTCTCAGTGTATGGCCGGTGATCGCACACCGTGGGGGTTTCCCGTGCCCGGGCACGGGCTCGGGCTCAAGGCGTTCGGCTCAGTCTTGGTTGCGGCTCCGGGTCACAGCGTCGAGAGGGGATCAACGTCGATCAGGCGATGGACGTCCGACGGGAGGCTCAGGCTTTCCACCCGGGCCAGGGCCTGCCGAAGGGGCGGACGATCAGCTGCGGTCAGCAGGATCTGCCACCGCCAGCGGTCGCGAAGCCGCTCCATCGGTGACGGCGCAGGCCCTCGGACCCTGACGCCTTCCGGGGGTGGTCGCAAGCTGCGGCCGGCAGCCTCCGCTACTCGACGGACCTGGTCGATCGAGTGTGCTTCGAATCGGATCAAGGCCATACGGGTCACCGGCGGGTAGCCGAAGGCCCGCCGGAATCGCAGTTCTTCCTCGGTGAAGGCTGCGACGTCGTGGCCGGCAGCGTGCAGTACCGCGGGGTGTTCCGGGTGGTAGGTCTGGATGATCACCCGGCCGGGTTCGGCGCCGCGGCCCGAGCGCCCGGCAACCTGGGTCAGCAACTGAAAGGTCCGTTCACCGGCCCTGAAATCAGGCAGGCCCAGCAGGGCGTCGGCAGAGATGACTCCGGTCAGGGTGACGTTGGGAAAGTGGTGACCCTTGGCCACCATCTGCGTCCCGACCAGGATGCGAACTCGTCCGTCGGAGAAGGCCCCCAGTGTGTCTTGAAGGCCTGATCGACGGCGGACCGTGTCCCGGTCGAGGATTGCGGTGGGGATCTCCGGAAACAGCCGGCCGAGGTGGTGGGCGACTTTCTCCGTTCCCGCGCCGACCGCGTCGAGCAGGGTGCCGTTGCATGACGGGCAGGCGGTGGGAACACCGGCCTTGTGGCCGCAGTAGTGGCATTCCAGATTGTTCCGCCTCCGGTGCACCACCAGGGCGATCGAACAGTCGGGACACTCCAGCGTGTTGCCGCAATCCCGGCACAGGAGAATAGGCGCCCAGCCTCGTCGTTGCATCAGGAGAATGACCTGGCGGTCGGCCTCGAGGGTCTCGCTGATGGCCTCCTTGAGTTGCGCGGAGAAAAGCGTTCGGCCCTGTTCCCCGGGCTCGGGCGGCTCGTGGCGCAGATCGACCAGTTCAACCTTCGGAAGCACACCGCCGCCGACGCGCTGGGTCAATTGCAGTCGCTGGGCCAACCCGCGTTTCTCGAGGTAGGCCGCCTCGGTCGAGGGTGTCGCCGAGCACAAGAGGACCGGAATGCTCAGGTCGCGTCCGAGGACCAGGGCCAGATCGCGGGCGTTGTACCTCGGGCTCTCCTGCTGTTTGTAGGCGGCGTCTTGTTCTTCGTCGACGACGATCAGGCCGGGTTTTTCCAGGGGGGCAAAGAGCGACGACCGCGGACCGACGACGATTCGTGCGTCACCCGACCGAATGGTTCGCCACTCCCTCCATCGTTCTCCCTCGGCCTGGGCGGAGTGGAGGACCGCCACCGATGAGCCGAACCGGCCCTCCACCGCTCCGACGGTCGCAGGAGTCAAACCGATCTCCGGCACCAGGACGATGCCCTGCCGTCCTTGAGCCAATGCGGCCTCGAGACACCGAAGATAGACCTCGGTCTTGCCGGAGCCGGTGACGCCTTCCAGAAGAATCGGTTGGTACCGGCCGTCGTCCAGGGCCGCCTGAACGGCATCGACCGCGGCTTGTTGTTCGGAGTTGAGGTCGTGGCGGACGTCTTTCCTGCCGAGGGACCAGCGTGGCTTCTTGGCGGCAGCCTGGCGGAATCGGTGAACCAGGGCT
>JBDLIO010000423.1:0-3544 GCA_039714865.1 Acidobacteriota bacterium
GTTGTGGTTACACCGTTGTCTTTGGCGATATAACGGGCACGGGCATCACCACTCAGTTTTACTTCAGCGGATGCAACAGTTGCAACACCGGCAACCATCATAAAGGCAGCAGCAGCGCAAATTACTTTCTTCATTTCCTTGTCTCCTTCAAATTTTCGCCCCCTTCTCAGCGGGACATTTACTGGGACTGTTTGTTATAGTTCACAAAACAGCCGTCTTTTACTAATCAATTAACCATAGTA
This sequence comes from Acidobacteriota bacterium, assembly GCA_039714865.1. Classification (GTDB taxonomy): domain Bacteria; phylum Acidobacteriota; class Thermoanaerobaculia; order Thermoanaerobaculales; family Sulfomarinibacteraceae; genus DAOWGJ01. Next base: position 243 of record JBDLIO010000423.1, read on the forward strand.
ATATATGCACGACGACAAACTGTCAAGTTTTTTTCACGGAAAAGTAAAAAAAACTATACCGGAAGCCCTCTATTTTTTCTGTGACATTGCTTTGGGAATAAAATCCATACCATATACTGACAAACGGCTGCCCCCGCCGCCCAGGAGGAACCTTCCCATAAGATCGCCCTTTTCAGGCTCCACTATAAAGAGACGCCCCCCTACTTCAGCACCCTCTGCCGCGTTGCCGGTGAACTCTATGAACTCTGCGCTGCCGTCCCCGCGCACCCGCACGATCGAGCTCGAGATCTGCACGTCATCGCGTTGCATGTAGAACACCGTGACTCGACTCTCCAGGTCACCGTCCAACCACATCGCCTCAGATCTGCACCCGGTCTCAACCGCCAGCCGGCTCGAGAGGTACTGGATCAGATCCAGCGCGCCGGGGTGTCGGGCATCCCACAGCAGATCCGCCCACCGGCACTGCCCACCATCGGTCCTGAAGACAACAAAGGCCACCGGATCACGAGAGAATCGGCGAGTTAACAGCCAGCGGTGATACTGCACCGTCGGGTGGCCGCTGAATCGGCGCCTGGCATGATCGGCATCCCGCACGACCGCACTGGTGTACCGATGACGGACCCTCTCCCAGAGTTGGTCCAACGCAGGCTCGTCGTCACCAATCGGTCGAGCGACATAGAACCGTGACGCCACCGTTCGCGAGCCCCCCGAATCGACGGTCCGGGTCAAAAGAGGGATGCGGCGTGGTTCGGCGGCATCCCACCGGCAGCGTTTGACCATGTGGCCGATCGAGTTCGGCCCGGTGAAGCCGTAGAGCAGCGGCGCCTCGACCTCGGGAGCAATCACTTCGCCGAAGAAATCCATGACGTCGATCCAGGCATTCTTCCAATCCTTGCGCCGATCCAGCGCCGCCAGACTGAAGGTGTCAACACCCTGGAGCGAAGCAACACGCCGTCCCCCGACCTCGAAATCCGCGGGAATGCCGCCGTTGTGGGCCGCCAGATCTTCACCGTCCCACGCCGCGACCGTCGCTTCTCGTGCACCGTCGACCGAGAACTTCCATACCCATTCCTCGATCGAACGACGACAACCGAAGATACGGTTGAAGGCGTCGTTGATAGCGAACTCGTCGCCTTCGGAGTAGGGCCGAACCGTCAGAGTCATGAGTTACTCCCAGACAAAAAAGGCCCCCGAACGGGGGCCCTCATTTTTCGTTCGACGAAAAATTAGGCAAGAATCAAAAAGGAAATGATCAGCGCATAGATCACCAGGGACTCGATCAATGCAAGACCGATGATCATCGTGATCCGGATCGGGCCGACCGCACCGGGGTTGCGCCCGATGGCTTCACACGCCGCGGCCAGACCCTTGGCCTGACCGAGGGCGCCAAAGGCCGCCGCAATGCCGATCGCGAATGCCGCGGACCCGTACTGCCACCAGTCCTTGGAAGCCTCATCGGCTGCACCGTGATCCTGGGCCATTGCCGGGGCGGCAATAGCGATCGCCACGAGAACCAACGCCATGACTGCAAATTTACGACTCATAATATTTCCTCCCAAAAAATTAATGTTCTTCGCTTGCCACGGCGCCCTGCAAATAGGCCATGGTCAGCATAATGAAAATAAACGCCTGGAGCAGGGCTCCGAAAATCCCCAGGCCCATCATCGGCCAGGGAATGACAAAGGGAAACATTGCAAAGAAAATCCCGGTAGCCGTGTGCTCACCGAAAATATTGCCGAACAGACGCAAAGCGAGGGAGAGGATTCGCGCCAGGTGCGAGATGATCTCGATCGGAACCATCAAGGGCGCCAGGATCGGCAACGGCCCTGCGAAGTGGGCCAGGTATTTGAACAATCCGTTGTCCCTGATGCCGACCATGTTGTAGTACAGGAACGCCGTAATCGACAACGCAAAGGTCGTGCTGGGATTGCCCGTCGGCGGCTGCAGGAAGTAGAAAAGACCAAAAATATTGCCGACGAAAATGAAGACCGCCAGCCCGAGCACGAAGGGCAGGAATCGCGCGCCGAAACCGTGACCAACGACCTCCTCGATCAAATCGCGAAGACCACTCAGGGTCAGCTCGAGGATCTGCTGAAACTTGCCTGGGGCCTCGACCGACATTTTCCGTCGCAACGGAATCAGCGCCAGGGCGACGACCACCACGACCAACATGGCCATGACGACGTGATCCGGCAGCCAATAGCCGTCGTGGGTCCCCATCAACTCCTGGTATCTCGCCGGGGCATGGCCGAAGAGCCTCACCAAAAGGTGATTGACCGGCCCGAAAAGAATTGAATAATGGTGCTCCAAACCTCAACCTCCACCCGCTCGTCCCCAGCGAAAGGCCTCGATGACGAGGGCAATCACCAGTGCCGAAAAACCCAGGGCCACACCGACCGCATCGATGTTGGGAACCCAGAGCAGTGCTGCCATCAGGACGCCAAACAGGGCCATGCGCCCAAATATTCTCAAAGCTGACCCGAAATCGAAGTGCGGTGCGCCCGGTTGAACGACCCGCCCCAGAACAACCTCCAGCCAGCGAAAATTGATAATAGCCACCGCCCCCGCCACGGTCAAGCTCAAACCGCCGGAAAGAGAATGGTGGAAAAGACCGTAAGCCAAACCTCCGACAGCCGAAAAAGCGGCGGCAAGCACCTCCACCCTCTTGCTTGAGAATGCCTCGTGTGCTTGGTCAGCTGTCGCCATCGCCATCCTCGGCAGCCGCCCTGGCCGCGTCGGCCTCTTCCTCCCGCGTCGCTCTCAGGGTGATTCGGAAAAGATTGACGAAACCCGCGGCAACACCGAAGAGAGCAAAAATGATCGTCAACCAGGGGTGTGTGCCCAGCCAACCATCCATCCACCGGCCCCAGAAATAGCCGATCGCAATCGCCACCGGAAACTGGATCCCAACGATCGAGAGATCCATCCACGCTCCGGCCTTGCGGAAACCTTTGCCTTTGAGAACCACTGACACACCCCCGGCCAGTCTGCCCGAAACGCAGGCATCTCTCAAGGGGGAGGGGCGTTGAATCTGTCCTTCCCTCCGTCGCTGTCTCCATTCGCCGCCTCGACGCTGTTGGCTGTCCCGCTCCCTGAACCTGCCCACTGCCCCCCTTCCCTGAAACCGAACCTGATCCTTTCAACTGCCGCTGCCCCAGGATTCTACGAAAGTACCGACATGCCAAACAGCCTCAGGGACAGCGACCGGGGCCGGGACAGTTGGCAGGTTCAGGCGCAGGTACAGGAGTCAGATTCAGGGGCAGATGACAGGAACCGCGTCAGGACCAGCAGCAGAACTGAAC
>JBDLIO010000424.1:0-3530 GCA_039714865.1 Acidobacteriota bacterium
GTCTTCGGTGCTTTGGATGATCAGACCGTTCTCTGTTCGAACGGGAATCTCCGCCTCCCGGTCCCCGATCCCCACCGAACCCTCCAACCTGTAAAAGGTCGACAACGGATACTGGCCGAAAAGCGACACACCGGTTCTTCTGAACAGTTGCTCCCTTTCGGTGAACCGGTCTCGCAGAGGGTCGTAACCCGTGATGTAGAAACTCCGGTCGTCGTACGCCAGAACACCCCAGTTCAATCGGCGTTCCTGGTTGGTCCAGGCCACTCGAAAGTTGGAGAACGTATCGATTGAATTCAGGGCGATCGACAACCGGCGATCTCCGTAGTGATCCGAAAAGAGCAGATAGGTGTACGAGGTGAAGTTCCCGTCCTGGTCAACCCCGACGTTGACCGAAAGGTCATCCAGGAAAAAGCCCTTCTTCGCCTTCTTGCCGCGACTCGGGTCAACCGCCAGCGTAACCGCGGGCATGAAATCTTCAAGATCGAGGCCCAATTTCGGCTTCTCGACCTCCCCGACCTCCACCGCCTGGTTGGGATCGGCGACATACAACTTCCACAGTCCTCTGGAGAAGCCCTGGTACACCACCCGCTCCCCTTCCAGGGTGTCGATAGGAGTCGGATTCAATGCGGCGCCGATCACATGGGTCAATCGGTGAAGGGAGTTGTCTTCAAAATCGTAAAAGTAGATGTCCCAAACACCCTGCTCTCGATCCGACGCGAAGTACAACCTCTTCCCATCCATGGAAAAGGCCGCTCCGTCGTCGCTTCCGGGACCGAACGAGAGCTGGCGCCGTTCTCCGGTCCCCAGGTTGATCTCGCCCAGCTTGGCCTCGAACCCTTCCTGGGTGGTGAAGACCAGGCGTTCGCCGTCCGGCGAGTAGGCCGGCGCGCCGTCGAAGGCTTCGTTCTCGGTCAGATTGGTGAACGAACGATCCTCCAGATCCATCTGGAAGATATCGTAAAGGCCGTTCTTGACCGCGTGGAACGCAATGTACCGGCCGTCAGGAGACCAGGCCGGCTGGGCCGCCTGACCCAATTCAGGGGGAAGCTCGATCATCTCCAGAGTCTTCTCTTTGTAGACATCAAGGAGAAGAAGTACACGGGCGTTTTCCGATCTGGCGAACGCCGCAACCATGGCCCCGTCCGGAGAAAAGGCAAGGTCCCGGCCCATGTTCGGCCCCACGGTCAGGCCCTGGGCGATCGGATATCGATATTTGGTGGTGTAGCCCTTTGTCAGGTTCTTGAAGATCTTTCGGTCCGGCACGCCGAAAACAGCAACGTCGACTTCGTCCTTGGCAGTCGTGAAGGCCGCAACCAGATCGCCGTTGGGGGATGCGATCGGAGAGACTTCGGCCGTACGGCGCTCAACGCCGGAGTAGAAAATCGACCCGAATTCCCGCGGTGTCCCCCTGAGGTTATAGTCCTTGTATTTGTGGCGGAGCCAGGTCCGGAAGGCGGCGTCGAACTCTTCGACACTCATTTTGAATACTCGGCCCAACGGTCGCGAAACATTACCGCTCATGGTGTTTCGGAAGGCAAAAATAAAGTCCCTCAGACCGTCTTCGCCCCACTCACTTTCGATGAACTCGAAGACCATGTGCCCAAAACGGTAGGCCATGAAGCCACCGACGCGCTGTTCCAGGGACGGCACACTGTCCGACAGGGCCGCGTCGCGCATCCAGGCTTCGTCCAGCGAGTTCTCGTCGTTGCCCAGATACGACGCCATGCCCTCCATGTACCAGAGGGGCGGTCTTTTGTAGAGGGCCCTGCCGCGCCGTCCCTGATAGAGAATCTCGTACTGGAAAATATGTCCCAGTTCGTGCTGGATCAACGCCTGCAACTCAAGCTTGGGAAGATCGACAGGAAGGACCATGCGATTCCTCGACGGCGTCGCAAAGGCCCCTACGCCTTCGGGAATGAACCCGACAATGACGTTGGTCTGCTCGAACTCCGCGTGGGTCGCATAGATCAACATGGGGACCGGCTTGAGGATCTGGAAATTGAGCCGTCTGGCCAGCTCGTCATAGGCGCTCTCGGCAAACGAGGCCACCTCATCCAGGGAGGGCTCCACTCGGTCGTAGTATGAGATTCTGAAATGGGGTGTCTCGTAGACCTTCCAGTCGAAAGAGTCGTACCGGATCTTGTTCTTGCCGCCGATGTAACCCATCTGGGCGGTAACCGGGACTGCTGCCATCAACACGAGGACGACCCAGATCACAAGGCTCTTTTTCATAGCGACTCCCTTGAACCTCTCTCCAACCTCAACCGTCCGCCTTCCCGTCTGCAGCCGCCTGACAGCTGAAAGCTGATAGCTGAGAGCTGATTTCTCACTTAAACAAATACCGCTTCGCCCTGATATACCGGGGCACAAAGATGCCCAAGAGCCGATTTTCCAGGGTATACAAATCGTCAAACATGTCGGTGTAGATCTCCAGTTTTCGTTCAGACTGCTCCTGGAAATCGGTGATCTGCTCGGAATGTACGACTTCACCGGTCCGGCCGTCGAAGATTGTCACCAAGATGTCGTAGTCAAACCCGGTTTCTTCGATCATGACCTGCCGGAAGTAGGTCTTGCCGTCTTGCGGAGAAACGTATTCTTCGGTCTGGTAGCCGGCGCGGTCTCGAATATCGACGTCGATCGCCGCCGTTACGATGTACTCGGCCGCGGTTTCCCGCCCGATGTCCATCCAGAAGGGCGTGATTCCAACCAGTTCCAGGGGATTCCTGGTCGGAATCACCAGATCCTCGATCGGGTCGACCAGCTCCAGTCGGGTTTCCCGACGCAGAAGGCGTCGAAGATAGCTCTCGAATTCCCGGGAGGCGATCTGATCCAGGCCTCGTGTGGCCTGTTCGGCTCGGGGTTCCACCATGATTGGGCCGAGGTAGACTCTCTCGGTCCCGTCCAGGTCCAGTTCGGGCTCGACCTGGAGTACGATCTTGATCTCCTTGGCCGAAACCTGAGCTGCCGCCCCCCCGACAATCAGGGCGGTCAGAATGACAATCAGCCATGCAATGTTACGACCGGGTTGCATCATCCGCTCCCTCCTCCGTGGCATCACCAGACGTTGAATCGTCTTCTGCCGAGGCATCGTCGGACGGCTCGGGAGAGGTCGTCTCATCATCCGGAGGTCCCGTTTCCGGCTCCTTCTCTTTCTGACCCTCCCTCTCGATGTAGGTCGCATAGAACTCGTCGTAAAGGACGACGTTTCGGCGAATTCTGGAGTTTCCGGGTTCAATCTCCAGGGCCCGTCTGTAGGCTTCCCCAGCGTCGTCCCACCGCCCTACGGCCTCGAGGGCAACCCCCAAATTGCTCCAAATTTCGGCATCACCGGGGGCCTTTTTTGAGGCGTGTTCATATCGTGCCAACGCTTCCTGCCAATACCCTCTCTTGGCCGCCTGGTAACCCTTGCTCAGATCGTCAGCCGCGCTTTTGGCTGCCGGGTCCTCCGCCCAACCCGGTGAGGCAAAAGCCGTGGTCACCAGGAGAACCAACAGAATCGTGATATGTCTTGGTTGCATCAATAATCCTCT